>JBJOGT010000366.1:0-4179 GCA_046048115.1 Cyanobacteriota bacterium
TAATCCCGGCGATCGGGACTGAAACCATTCTTAACCTAAGGCTTTTTGATGTACACCAAACTTTCCTTCAACTAATCCCGGCGATCGGGACTGAAACTAAGGCTTGACCACTTTACTTTACACACTTAACAGCTTTCCTTCAACTAATCCCGGCGATCGGGACTGAAACGAGCAGAACAAAAGCATAGAATTGCCCATTCCCGTCTTTCCTTCAACTAATCCCGGCGATCGGGACCGAAACAAGAGAATCAGCGCTAACTGCGTATGACATGGCTAGTAGACTAGGGCGTAAATATAGCCACGCCAGATTGACGCAGAGTTTTTATGGAAGATTAGCCTGGACACAAAAACGGTAGTCGGACTTGCGCCACTCTCTACTAGTCGTCTAACTCCTTTTTGATTATTCGGTAACTTTGATCTAAATAAATTTCATATTTTCGACCATCAGCACAGACAACCTGATCAATTTCAAACCGTTGCTTGTCGGTATAGTATTCTGCATTATCGAAGCCTTGACAATCGATAGATTTAAGGGTTTGAACAATCTTTTCCCTTTCCTCAGGGGAAACGTCCCGCTCATTGGCTTGGGCGATCGCCGGGAAACAAGTGGTTTCTATGAGTATCAAACCGGTCAAATAATAGGTAAAACGTTTGCTAAAATTCATGATTGTTTATACCGTAACGGGGATCGAAAAAGGTTTAGTGATCTTATTTGTTTAAGATAAACCCAACGGTTGGCAGCTTCACTTTTCGGATGACCAGATTAACGATTGGCCGCCAGGGAAATAAACCAGAGGTACAACGCGCCCTAGCGAAGCTCTGGCCAAGCATTAAGATGGAAATACCCGGTAGAAGGTAACGTGGTGTTTTGGACTAATGGCATTCCCAAGGATTTTATTTATTGGTGACGATCCTATGAAGAGTCTATTACTGACTTGGTTTGACCGCATCTTAATCGCTGATGTGTTTGTTGTCTTGCTGGGGTTTTTCTGGTTTGCGATCGCCGTGGTGGGGGAATCCACAGGGGTGCCCTTGGGCTACCATCTCTGGCAACAATTATGGATTCCGGTGTTTAATCCGGCGATCGGCATTTTGATTTTGGGAGCATTAAGTAGTTGGTTAATCAAAAAAGTGGGCACCTGGATAACCATCAAGGACGAATGATGGAGCGTAAAAGCAGATGAAAAAAGGGGTTAAAGGGGCGATCGCCATAGGGCTGATCCTCATCAGCATTGAGATTTTGGCCCGGGTTTACGTGGAAAGCCTTTGGTTCCAGGAATTAAATTTATTGCCCGTTTATTGGAAACGACTGGGTTCGCAGTTGGGCATTGCCGTGGTGTGTACGGCACTTTCCTGGGGCTTCTTATCCTATCAAATTCGCGTGGCTCGACGGTTAGCAGAAGACGCTCTACCCCGAACCCTTCCGCCTATCTCTGATTTGCGTTCGCGCTATTTACCCGAACCCCTCCCCCCCTCCCGGCGATCGCCCCGATCCGGGCCATTGCATTTGCCGATTTTGTTGCCTTTAATTATCGCGCTGCAATTTACCCTGGTGGCATTGGGAATGTATTACCTCTGGGTGACCATTCAAGTATGGACGCCGGACTATACCCTTCCCAGCATTACCCCGGCCATTCCCCAGCCCTTTCACCTCGGCTGGTTATTTAGGACATTCCAAGTCTGGCGTACCCAAATTGCGGTGGCGATTGTCGGGATTTTACTAACGGTTTTGAGTGTTTGGCGGTGGCGGTGGTCATTGCCAATGTTTGTGGGGATGTTGAGTACGGTTTGGGGATTATTGTTGGCCGGCAATTGGTCTCGGTTTTTACTGTTTCTTAATACTCAGCCCTTTGAGCAAATCGATCCCCAATTCAATCAAGACATCGGCTTTTATATTTTTCAACTTCCGGTCTGGCAATTGCTGGAGGTTTGGTTCCGGGGCTTATTTTTATTTAGCGTATTGGCCGTATTGCTGACCTTTTTGCAGACAGGCAATAGTCTATCCGATGGCAAATTTCCAGGGTTTTCCCCTTCCCAATTGCGTCATGTCTCCCGTTTGGCGGCGGCCCTAGCGGCAAGCCTGGGGTTTGGCCATTGGATTCAGCGTTATGGCTATCTCTATGCCCAACATGAGGTGGTTTACGGAGCTAACTACACCGATATCCATTGGCGCTTACCCGTGGAAACGGGCCTCGTCATTTTTACCTGGGCGATCGCCGCCTGGTTGGCCTGGTTAGGCTGGAAAGGATGGCGCACTGCCATGCCAGTAGCAAGTAATCAACTGCCCCGACGTTTACCAATGATTGCCCTGTGGTTACCGTTAAGCATTTATTTATTGTTGCTATTGGTGCAAAGTTCCGTCGGCTTAGGTATCGAACTGTTCGGGGTTCAACCCAATCAACTCACTCGGGAACGGCCCTACATTGCCCGCAGCATAACCGCCACCCGTCGCGCGTTTAACTTAGATGTGATTCAACCTGTTACCTTGGCCGGGGAAGGTCAACTAACCCAACAGGATTTAACGGAAAACCGGGCCACGTTAGATAATATCCGCCTTTGGGACCCGTTACCCCTACTGAAAACCAATCGCCAACTCCAACAAATTCGACTCTATTACCGTTTCCCCGATGCGGATCTAGACCGGTACACGATTCGGGTTGATACCGATGCCGAACCCCTTAACCCGGAAACGGCGATCGCCCCTGGGTCACCTTCCTTACCCCCCGCAAAACCTGATACAATCACCACCGCCAAACAACAAGTGCTGATTTCCCCGAGAGAATTGGACTACAGTTCGGTACCAGACAAAGCAAAAACCTGGGTCAATCAACATTTGGTCTACACCCACGGCTATGGTTTCACCCTATCTCCGGTTAATTTAGTTGATCAGGGAGGACTGCCTTTTTACTTTGTCAAAGATATTGGCACCGACACCCAAGAGGATGCGTTAAGAACGTCAAGTGAATTGATTCGCACCAGTATTCCCATCGGTAAACCCCGCATTTATTTTGGGGAATTAAGCGATACCTACATCATGACCAATACCCAGGTCAGAGAATTGGATTTTCCCAGCGGCGATGAAAATGTTTATAACGTCTACGATGGCCGGGGCGGCATTGCCTTGAATTCTCCCCTCAGAAAGTTGCTGTTTGCGGTCTATCTGCGGGATTGGCAAATGCTCTTTACCCAAAATTTTGATGTCAACACTAAAGTGCTGTTTCGCCGCAATATCAACCATCGCATTCGTCACATTGCCCCCTTTTTACGGTTTGACCGGGATCCCTATTTGGTGACGGCCAATGTCCCCGGCGAAAAACCTTCTACCCTTTATTGGTTAATTGATGCCTACACCACCAGCAATTATTATCCTTATTCCGATCCGGGGGATGGGGATTTAGTTCAACCGGCCCGCAATTTCAATTACATTCGTAACTCCATTAAGATTGCCGTTGATGCCTATAACGGTGATGTGCATTTATTTACGGTGGATGACACTGACCCCTTAATTCAAGCATGGCAACGGATTTTTCCTGAATTATTCCAGCCCTTAAGGGCCATGCCTCCGACCCTAAAAAGCCATATTCGTTACCCGGTGGATTTGTTTAGCACCCAATCGGAACGGCTGTTGACCTATCACATGGAAGACATTGATGTTTTTTATAACCGGGAAGATCAATGGCAAATTCCCCGGGAAATTTACGGCGAAGAACAACAGGCTATTAATCCTTATTATTTGATTATGAAGTTGGCGGGTATTGAGGCCAAACAAGAAGAGTTTGTTTTGTCCCAGGTTTATACCCCCAACAGTCGTAATAACTTAATTGCCTTGTTATTTGCCCGCTGTGATGAACAACATTACGGCAAATTACTACTCTATACCTTACCCAAGGAACGTTTAGTTTATGGGCCAGAACAAATCGAAGCCTTAATTAACCAAGATCCGATTATTTCCGAACGGATTAGTCTCTGGAATCGTAAAGGATCGAGGGTCATTCAGGGCAATTTACTGGTGATTCCCATTAAAGAATCGCTGCTTTATGTGGAACCTCTTTACCTGGAGGCAGAAGAAAATAGTTTACCCACCTTGGCCCGGGTGGTGGTGGTGTTTGGCAATCAAATTGCCATGGCTGAAACCCTTGATGAAGCGTTGAATGCCATTTTTGAACCCGATGGAACGGC
>JBJOGT010000367.1:0-4941 GCA_046048115.1 Cyanobacteriota bacterium
TTGCGTTGGGGTTCAAACACATACCCACTCACCACATCCCGCCGGGCATACCAATTTTGTAAACGGTTGACCAAGGCTGCCAAAAAATGCTGTTTAAAGTCCAGAATATGGCGATCGAACACCTGACGCATCAACGGTGGCATGGAAACACAATCCAGTTGATATAATAACGCCGCGTCGGCATTACTCACTGGCAGCAAATTGGGTAAATCCGGGTCATTTTTAGCCAAACTGTCCAATAACGGCACAGACAAAGACCAGTAAGTCATCTGGGCCAGGGGTTGAAATCCATTTTGACGATAAAGGGCCAGAATATTTTTATCATTCACATTCACATCCAACACCCACGTCCGGGCTTCCCAAATGGTTTGAAAACAATGACGTAATAACTGTGATCCCATCCCCTTGGGGTCAGTCACCAGATTAGATTGAATCGCTTCTGGTTCCACCAAAACCTGTTCCACCCGCCAGGTTGAACGACTACTATTAAAGGGCGCAACCCGGATAAACCCCCCGACAGCACCGCTCGGTTTTTGCTCAGCAACGAAGCCATGGAAAAGGTGTTGTAGAGGATTACGAAAATAGCCTAGGCTTTTCACCAAGCCATACCAAAGCCGATTGTGGTGCAATTGTTTGATGAGGGCATCATCAGTTCCTGGATCGCTTTGGGACATCAATTGCCCTAACGCCTCTAAGTCCCGAAACTGAACAGCACGAATCACCAATGAACAGGCTTGATTGAGGGTAACCATAGGGCAGCAAAAAATCGTATCCTCCCTATCTTAACGGCTTTATTCTCTTACCGAATCTTGATTCAGGATTCTGCCGTGGACCCCGTCTTCACTCCTGGGTGAAAAAAACGGCGTAGCCTAAGTTGGGGGGAGGAAACAAAAGGAACAAAGAGAGAACCGAAACGATGATTGACCCACTCTTATCGGATTTTAACTTGGCGTGCCATTTCCTTGAACTTGTTAAGGCTGGGGCCGGGACTACGACGGGCAATGTTCTGGAGAATGGGATCGGCACTGGCAAAGGCTACCTGGGCAGGCTCCAGCTTGGTTTTGGGGGTAGCAACGGGGGTGGGGTCGGGGGCTTGACTTGCCACTGCGGTCTTGGTGGATTTTTTAACGTTTTTTTTAACGGCTGCTTTTTGGGGTTGAGCTGGTGGTTCGCTAACGGCAGCAACGGCTTCGGGGGCGGGATCCGGGGCCTTGTTTTCCAGATCTGTAGTTTGGTTTTCGTCTAGTTGCACGAAAAATTCATTTTTACCGCCAAATAGTTTTTTAAGCATCAAAGTGTTCTCCAAAAACTTTATTGAGAATGTTGTAATCAACAATTGCAAAAATTCATTATCCTTAATCTTACTGGTAATTGACCCGCTCCATTGCTCCTTGGGCGATCGCCCAGCAATTCTCGTTATGGCTAATTCCTAGTCAAGGACGGCAAAAGCCAGCATGGTAAGGACATCTGGCAACTACAAGCAAGTCAGCAACAATAAAGCCTCCCCGTTGTAAGCAGTGGGGTATCAGAATCGATATGTGGCAGGTTAAGGTCAGAGCCGGGCGTAGCCCAAGTTAGTAGTGAAACAGAGAAGTGTGGGATAGATAATCTAAGAGTGTCGTTTGATTAGCGGGTTACCTATGCAATGCCCCTAGTTCTTTACCGGAACATTTGATGCAAAAGTTACGGCGGATTCGCAAAAAGTCCCATTTATTCCAGAAGGCTTTCGATTTTCCCGAGACTTATCGCACCAGCAACCAGGTAGACCATCCCATGAACTATCTTGATCGCCTACTCTATACGATGCAGTATTTCCACGGTCGGGCTGAAGCGGCGGAGCTTTCTGTTCGTTCTCTGGCTTTGCCGTGGAACTTCCGTCCCTTTTGTCGCAAGACTCGAACACTTAAGGCTGGAGTTCTCTCTCCCTTTGAGGAACTCAATGGCTTTCGTTACCACGATAACTGGTTCAAAAATCTGATGATTGCTTCCTCCCTTAATGGTCGTAGACCCCGTATTCAGATTTAACACAAACTTGTTTGGAACCAGAATTAAACGACACATTAAGGTGAAAGGAAAAGCGAGTCCTTATGATGGAAATCTAATCTACTGGGCTTCTAGAATGGGTAAACACCCCGAAATGCTAAAAACAAGAGCAACCCTCTTGAAGAAGCAAAAGGGGAGATGCATCCACTGCAACCTACTGTTCAAGGAAAACGATGTAATAGAACTCGACCATATCCAACCCACCTCCCTCGGAGGGAAAAGTGGATATGAAAACCTTCAATTGTTACATTGACACTGCCACGACGAAAAGACTCGAACAGATGGAAGTCTAAGAAAGTTGATGTGCTGATGACAACAGTCGTCAAACTGAGGAGCCGTGTGATGGGAAACTATCAAGCACGGTTTTGGAGAGCAGTGAAGGGCCCGACTTCTCGGATCCACCTCAGACCTCTTCACTGACTTTAATGATTTTCCTTCGGGCATTGGTTGATATGCCTTGGTTGAGAGACTCTCTCAGCTTGTCTATTCGTGGGACAAACCCTTACAATGTTAGTGTTTGTTAGCGAAAAAGATCGGTATTAGCTATGTCGGCGATCGCCCCTCACATCGAATTTTTTGAAGGACTACCCGAAACCCTGAGCAATGTTAGTCTACGCCGGGGTAAAACATCAGGTATCCGTAATGTGATGTTAACGTTTCCAACCCTGAGGGCCTTAGAAAAATTCCAAAGTTTCACCAAGCAATTTACTGGCAACTTACGCCTTGTGGACGAAGAAGGAGAAATTCTGGTTGAACCTTCCTCCCTACGGATTATTTGGGGCGGCGATGAAGGGGATGATTTGCGGGGAGTAGAATGCGGCTTTGAACTCGTGCAAGAGGATCATTGGGATCGGTTTATGCGGTTTATGGAACGCTATGCCGCCGCCAATGGCATGGATTATCAAGGCAAAAAAGCGTGATCGCCATGGCAAGCTATCGGGGAAATAATTTGCTATGGTCTAACGTAAATCTTTTTTTAACGTTTAATAACGTCTTTGGGTAATGTCACAAACCACCCTGACCCCTCAGGAAACTTATAACAACGATCTAGACCAATTATTAGCAATTCTTCCCCATGCCATTCAACATACCCTGCATGATCATCCCCAACGGCAACAACTGATTGAAGTAGTGATGGACTTAGGACGGTTGCCTGAAGCCCGTTTTCCGGGGTCAGCGGTCTATTTGGGAGAAACCCCGATCGCCAAGGAAGATTTGCAGTACGCCATTGATCGGGTGGGGTTATTTAGTAGCGATAATCGGGCCGGTATTGAACGGACGTTGCACCGCATCAGCGCCATCCGCAATCGCACCGATGACATTATTGGCTTGACCTGTCGGGTCGGGCGGGCGGTATTTGGCACCATTAGCCTGATTCAGGATTTGGTGGAAACGGGGCAATCGTTGTTGTTATTGGGGCGGCCCGGGGTAGGTAAAACCACGGCGTTACGGGAAATTGCGCGAGTGTTGGCCGATGATCTCAATAAACGAGTCGTCATTATTGACACCTCCAATGAAATTGCTGGGGACGGTGATATTCCCCATCCGGCGATCGGGCGGGCGCGACGGATGCAGGTGGCTCGGCCGGAATTGCAACATCAAGTAATGATTGAAGCGGTGGAAAACCACATGCCGGAAGTCATTGTCATTGATGAAATTGGTACGGAATTAGAAGCCCTAGCCGCCAGGACGATCGCCGAGCGGGGGGTGCAGTTAGTAGGAACGGCCCACGGTAATCGCCTAGAAAATTTGATTAAAAACCCGACCCTTTCCGATTTAATCGGCGGCATTCAAGCCGTGACCCTGGGGGATGAAGAAGCCCGGCGGCGGGGTTCCCAAAAAACAGTTTTAGAACGCAAAGCCCCCCCGACGTTTACCATGGCGGTGGAAATGCTGGAACGGCAAAAATGGATCATCCATGCCGATGTGGCTATGACCATTGATAATTTGCTGCGGGGAAAAGCCCCCATCGAGCAATTGCGCTTTATTGATGACCAAGGAGAATTGCAAATTAATGCGGTGGAGCAGACTTTACCCGACCTTGCGCTCCCATCTTCTCCCTATCTGTCACCGCCGGTGATGCCTGTGGCAGACCGTCCCAGTGGATTGCGGGCCTCTGGCCGCATGAAACCCCTACCCCTCCATACCAACCCCGATCAGGCCCGAGATTTTGAACGGTTATTGGAACAATCCTGGCAACAGGTGGAAGGGGAAGCCAAAGTCCGTGTCCCTGGCCCCAATGGGGAAGATTTACCGGTCTACGTTTATCCCTACGGTATCGGGCGATCGCAGTTGGATCAGGTGATTGAAATTTTGCAACTCCCCATCGCCATTACCAAAGATCTCCACCAAGCCGATGCGGTGTTAGCCCTGCGTTCCCATGCCCGGAGCAACCAGAAATTGCGCCAAATGGCCAAAGGGATTCAGATTCCTATTTATGGGGTCAAATCCAACACCATTCCCCAAATTAGCCGTACCCTTAAACGCATCTTGGGTCTGGACGAACTCCAAAAAGAAGCGGCGGATCTCCGGCTCTTTACCCGCAGTGGTGATAATGATGAACTTGAAGCCCTAGAAGAAGCCCGCCTGGCCGTTGAGCAAATTGTCATTCCCACCGGCCAACCCGTAGAGTTATTGCCCCGCTCTGCCTATGTCCGCAAAATGCAACATGAATTGGTGGAGCATTACCGTTTACAGTCCGATAGTTTTGGGGACGAACCCAACCGGCGTCTACGGATTTATCCCGCTTAATTCCCTGGGGTAACTGATGGCTCGCACGAATTTATTGGATGCCCGGACAAGTAATTTTGGGGATTTAATGGGCAACGGCAAGATCTACCATGTCCCCCTTTTTCAACGTGATTATGCCTGGAAGGAAGAAAATTGGGAAGATTTATG
>JBJOGT010000368.1:0-2968 GCA_046048115.1 Cyanobacteriota bacterium
TCGATAATTTCCACTAGCCGCCCATCGGGGGAGGTGCCACTGACCACAAAGCCTGTGTCGGTGAATTGGGTACGGTAGGAATTATTAAACTCGTAGCGGTGGCGGTGGCGTTCATAAACCACTTCCTGCTGATAGAGAGAAAAGGCGAGGGTATGGGGAGCAATCCGACAGGGATATAGACCCAAACGCATGGTGCCGCCGAGATCCACCACATCTTGCTGTTCCGGTAAAAGATTAATGACGGGATTAGGGGTTTCTGCCTCAAACTCGGCGCTATTGGCTTCGGGGAGGTGGGCCACGTTTCTGGCCCATTCAATCACCGAACATTGCATCCCTAAACAAAGCCCCAAGAAAGGTAATTGTTTTTGCCGTGCATATTCGATCGCCTGGACTTTGCCGTCTACCCCCCGGATGCCAAAGCCCCCCGGTACGAGCACCCCGTCCACATCGGCGAGGAATTGCTCGGCTCCTTGGGCTTCAATTTCCTCCGCACTCACCCAGCGCAACTGTAATTTACTATCATTGGCGATCGCCGCATGGCCGAGGGCTTCCACCACCGATAGATAGGCGTCACTGAGTTGGACATATTTGCCGACCAAGGCGATGGTGATTTCCTGTTGGGGCGATCGCATTTTGTCCACCAAGGACTGCCATTGATTTAAATCCGGCGATCGATTGTCCATGCGTAACAATTCCAGGGTTTGTTGGGCTAACCCTTCCTGTTCCAAAATCAACGGCACTTCATAAATGCTGCTGGCATCGGGACAGGTAATCACCGACTCCACCGGCACATCACAAAATTCCGATAATTTTTCCTTCATCCCCGGATGCAACGGGCGATCGCACCGACAGACCAACACATCGGGTTGGATGCCAATGGAACGCAATTCTTTAACGGAATGCTGGGTGGGCTTGGTTTTCATTTCCTTGGCCGCCGGAATCCAGGGAATTAACGTCACATGCATGTACAAAACATTGTGCCGTCCCACCTCTTTGCGAAATTGTCGGATCGCTTCCAAAAACGGTAACGATTCAATGTCCCCCACCGTGCCGCCGATTTCGGTAATTACCACGTCGGGATTGGTGTTTTGGGCCACCCGTAAAATGCGTTCCTTAATCTCATTGGTGATGTGGGGAATAACCTGTACCGTCCCCCCCATGTAAGCCCCCCGTCGCTCTTTATTGATTACCGCCTGGTAAATCGATCCCGTGGTCACACTATTCAATCGGGACATGGACGTATCGGTAAAGCGTTCATAGTGACCCAAATCCAAATCTGTTTCCGCGCCATCTTCGGTCACAAAGACCTCCCCATGCTGGAAAGGACTCATGGTGCCGGGGTCAACGTTGATATAGGGGTCGAGTTTAAGAATGGATACCGAATAGTCGCGGGATTTAAACAAGCGTCCCAGACTGGCCGCCACAATGCCTTTGCCGATACTGGATACAACGCCCCCAGTGACGAAAACAAATTTAGACATTGGGCTTTAACCTCCTGACGCGAAATTCCCGCTCATTTTAGCTTGATTTGCAAGGCGGGATATCAGTTTCCCATAATAGGATCAACAAAAGCCCTCTCCTCATCTCTTCTTGGGAGTATTGCCCCATGACCGATTTACTACCGACCCTTCTTTGGCTCCAGGAACGTTCCGAATTTGGCCAATTACCCACAGATATCCTCACGGCGATCGCCGCTCAGTTAACGGATTTTCAGTTGGCGGCGGGGAAACCCTTGTTGGAAACCGGAGAAATGCGGCGATCGGTCTATGTGTTACGGGTCGGTCAACTGGAATGGGAATCGGGAAAAACCTGTTTATTGCCGGGAACGGTGATCAATTTAGGGGCGTTTGTCACCGACCTACCGTTGGATAACTATTTGGTAGCCCTGAGTGATTGTCAATTTTGGCGATTGTCAGGGGACGCGGTGCAACAATTACGCCAGGATTATCCCCAAATTGGTCAATTCTTTTCCCAACAATTAATCAGGGAATTTAAAGAACTCAGTGCAAAATTGTCCTTTGAACAGGAACGACAACGGATTTTACGTTCTTACCTCGTTCCTGCTGCCAAACGGGCCATTATGGGCAAAAGTCGCTATGCTCAAAAACTCCGTAGCCAGATTGATCAAGCCAGTCAAAGTCAAGGGGCGGTGCTGGTATTTGGGGAGCCGGGCTTGGAAAAAGACAATACAGCAGCCCTAATTCACTTTCGGTCAGCCCAGGCCCAGCGAGACGCGATGGTTAAAGTCAATTGTGCGATCTTGTCCGCCAGTGGTGGGGAATTGTTTGGGCATAACGGGGGCAAAGCGGGCATTTTAGATGCGTTAGGTCAAGGCACATTGTTGTTAAATAATATCCAAGAACTTAATCCTGTGCTGTTACCGGCGATCGCCCATTTGATTGGCAAGGGTTTATATCGACCTGTCACCCAACCTGGGGAGCCTTTAGCGGCGGAAAAAACGAGCCAAGCCAAGGTGATTGCCGTTGCCGAAAATATTATTCCCGAGTTGACTCCGCTGTTTCCAATAACGATTAAAATTCCCCCCCTACGGGTTCGCAAGACCGATATTGATGACTATGTTCAGTACTATTTGTCCTTAATTTGTCGTTCCAAAGGCATTGCCGTGCCGACTCTGGCCCCCGAAGCCCTGCGGCGTTTACAGGCTTACGATTTCCCCAATAATTTACGGGAATTGAATAACCTCATTGAACGGGCTGTCACCCAATTGCAAGGGGATAAGGTGATTACCGAGGAAATTATTTGGCCGTCCCAGGGTAAAAAGCAACAATTTCGCCTCAATTTACTCAACCGTTATCCCCAATTCCGGCAATTCTTACGTAGTGCTTGGTGGCCCGATCGCCTTAATTACGGATTTACCTTTGTGGTCTACGCGGCGATCATTGCCATCCTTTTTTTAGGCCCCCAGACCCGCGACAGTAACTTTGCCTTGAATTTATTTTGGGCTTGG
>JBJOGT010000369.1:0-8718 GCA_046048115.1 Cyanobacteriota bacterium
CGGTGGCCGGGGCTAAACCTGTCTGTTACAACCACAACCTTGAAACGGTGGAACGGTTACAGGGGAAAGTCCGACGGGGGGCCAAATATCACCGTTCTTTGGCGGTGTTGCGTTGGGTCAAGGAACAGGATGCCGGGATTTTTACCAAATCAGGGTTAATGTTGGGGCACGGGGAAACCGAAGCAGAAATTATCCAAACCCTCCAGGATTTACGGGCTGCCGGGTGCGATCGCCTGACTTTGGGGCAATATATGCAACCGTCCCTAGCCCATTTACCGGTGCAAAAATATTGGACGCCAGGGGAATTTGACCACCTCGGGGCGATCGCCAGGGAATTAGGGTTTAGCCATGTGCGGTCTGGCCCCTTAGTGCGGAGTTCGTACCATGCGGGGGAAGCAACCTAGCCCTTAAGCGGTATCTTGGTTATTCAACGCTTGTTGCAAAACGCGGTAAATTTCCACCATGGCCAACGTATCAAGCCGACAATATTGCCGGAGTTGATCAATCATTGTCAGACGAGCCTCATCCTCGGTGCATTCCAACAGCCCTTCCCACACCAGGGGCGCATCATTACCCGACTGAATAGCCAAATTAGCATAGGATAGACCCGGCACCAGTACTGGTAAAACCTTTTTGAGGGAATAGGAGCCTTGAAAACCGGGGTGAAAGTATGCTTTCTTAAAAATGATCTGCAAATCCCAAAGACGATTAATAATCTGGTTGAGGGGGAAAGCGTAGGCAGCATAGGTTGCGGCCAATTGCTGCAGTACCCCTTTCTCAAAAGAGAGGTTATAAACCACTATGGAACCGCGATCGCCAAGGTGGTCAAGCAACGCCATCAACAAGGGTAACCGGGGGTCAGAATTTTCCGTATGCAGATACTCAACGTGTTGACAATGGCCATCTTGATCCAAACGGTGGCAACTATATTGAAACACACAGCGTTCGTAGGGATGGAGTCCGGCAAACCGGGGAATAGCACTGCTATGGGTTTCCACATCAAAAAAATAGAGCGGGTACTCTAATTGGGAAAATAGCGATTGAATCAGGGGAAAATTAATCTCCGCTTGATTCCTTAACATCCGGTTAACAAATTGCCATTGGTTAGCACTCAGGGGAAAATCAGGATCAATATCCCGCAAGTCTAGAATATTAGCCGCTAATAATTCTTGTAATTTATCCCCATTGAGACGGGGAATATTGAGTACGGAAACCGGCGGAACCCCTTGCCAACAATGGGCCTTAAACGGACAGGGATGGGGGCGATCGCAATGATTGCCGATGGCAACCTCTGGAGCCGTGGAAACCTTTAATAATTCCCGAAATTGATGGAGCTTTTGGGGGAGTTGTTGCCGCCATTGTAGAACAGCCGTCGTGACATCATGGAGTTGAAATCTTTGATTGACGGCATTCCAGTTACGGACAGTGGGGTTAACCACCATCAAGCTAGTTTTTTCGATGGTTAATCCTGTACCTTCTAGAACATAATGCTGTAAAGCCAGGTCAGCGATATGTTCATCCTTCAGCTTAGTGGCGGACTTTACTTCAATGATTTCCCAATGGCCAGAGGACAATCGTCGTAAAATATCACAGCGGACTAAAATATCATCGTAAATAAAAGCTGGTTCAAAAAGGCAAGTGACCTCAATGCCCACCACCGTTGACTCCCAACTTTGTTCCAAAACATGTTTCAACCCACCGTCAATGAGGATGCCATCGGGGAACGCTTCCCTTGCCGCCCCACCGATCGCCTGTCCCTGTTTAAGCCGTTGTTGGTCAGCAAAGGAGGGGGGGGTTGCATCTTCCGGTTTACAAATCGAGAGCCATAACCGTTTAGGACAGTGCAAACCTGCCAAAAAATGGGTCTTGCTAATCGGAAACGACATGGTAGCTGACTCCATAGATCCCAACCTTAAAACGCAGATTTTGGTGCGGCCAAGGAAAAATTCACAGGGCTTACTCCCTCGATGGTATTCTCAGAAAGTCAATCCCTAACATTTAAATCTCGAATAAATCTCGAAAATTATTTAAATTTTAAGTGGAATAACCTCTAGCTTCTCCAATTTAACCGAGTCGGTCATCAGTCGTTTTTCTATCCAAATCATAACCAGATCCGTCGCGCAGGTTGAACCCGAATGATAGTTTCTGCTGAAATGTCAAGGTGACTTGGCCGAAATCAACCAATTTTGTAAAGTTTTGTTATTGTGGTGGGATGGTGGGACAGATTTATGTGTAACACCCATTGTTGTCAGGACGGCAAAAAGCTATGGTGAATACCCTTTTATCTTTGAAGTCTCAACAACTGGAGCGACCACTCACAACGGTTTGGCAATCTTTAACTCCCTCTAGTTGCCCAGAGTTCTATAATTTCCATCTCCATACCTGTTGTTCTGACGGTAGAATGACCCCCGAGTCTTTGATTCAACAAGCTGTCGAGCAGGGGTTGCGGGGTTTGGCTATCACTGATCATCATTCGGTGACGGGTTATCAAACGGCGCGGCGCTGGTTGTCGGAACAATTGACTGATACGTCACTCCAGCCCCAACTGTGGTCCGGCATTGAGATTACGTCCGATCTCGACGGCACAGAGGTTCACATTTTAGGTTATGACTTTGACCCAGATCACCCCGATTTGGCCCCCTATTTAACCGGCGATCGCCCGACTGATGGCCATGAAAAAGCGTCAGTGGTGATCAAGACCCTTCATCGAGCGGGGGGCTTAGTGGTTTTGGCCCATCCAGCCCGTTACCGTCGTGCCCCCAGCCAAGTCATTGCCGCTGCTGCCCGTTATGGTATCGATGGGGTGGAGGTATTCTATGCCTATGGGAATCCTAAGCCGTGGGTGACTTCCCAGCCCCAGATGGAAGAGGTTGCTTACCTGGGTGATTTATATGGATTGTTTTACACCTGTGGCACCGATAGCCATGGTGATAGTATTATGTATCGCCTTTAAGGGATAAAACGGTAGCGACGATGGTTTGGGGTTTCACCAGGAATCAATGGTCACAAATAGCAGCAATTCAGAACAAGGGATGGCTTAAAGGCTTACTCCCCCTGATGATGATCGCCATAAGTAATTGGCCAATCCACACCCCTGCCCAATCTAATCTTTACAACCCCATTCCCTTATCCCCCAACCAAGTCATTACCGATCGCCTGTCGTTGCAAGATATTCCCACTGGGGAAGGGGGGTTTGCTCGGGATTATCGGATTCCCTTAAACGCTGGGGATCAAGTGGCGATCGATGTGCAATCCGATGAATTCGACACCATTGTCATGTTAATTGCCGACGATGGCTCAACGGTGATCGCCAATGACGACAGTACCGAGGGAGGAACCCATTCCTTAGCCTTTGCCCGCATCCAAGAAACGGGGCAGTATATTGTCCGGGTCACAACCTTTGCCGCCACGGGGGGAGGGAGATTTTCCCTCAAAGTTAGTCGCCTGCGTCCCGCCCCTTAGGGCTTTCGTCTTGAGAGTTGGAGGTGTTTTTCCCCTGCAAATCCCTTAGCCTCCACACCATAGACGAGTCTCTGCTTACGAAATATCCTGGTGGTGCAGAGATCAGTTCGTGTTTTTTAAACGTTTTCCCGTAATAAGTTGTTAGATTTCTCAGCCTAGATTCGCAGTATTCTGAAAAGAGAAAAGCTTTATTTAATCAGGCTTAACGCGGCTGATTATTTGATAAACGCTGTTGACAATGTCTTAAAGGAACTCAATTATCATGCTCAATAAAATTTTATATGCGGACTCTGGTACGTCCCAAACCCAGGAAATGCTTAAGGCGATGATGGATTTTCCCGCCATTCAAAAAGCATCGATTACTATCTTGCATGTGGTTCCCCCCCAAATTACCACGGAAGCCTTTACCGATAAGTGGGCGGAAGGGGGCAGAATTTTAGCCGGTTTGCTGGAAGAAGTAGCCATTGATCCCAGTAAGGTTTCCACCGTGTTGCGCCAGGGCGATCCCAAGGGAACGGTGTGTGAAGTGGCCAATGAAATTGACGCCGATTTGATCATTATGGGCTCCCGGGGCTTGAAACGCTTGGAAGCGATTTTGGAAAATTCCGTCAGTCAATACGTGTTTCAGTTGACGAACCACCCCATGTTGCTGGTTAAGGATGATATTTATGTCAAACGGATTAAGCGGGTGATGGTGGCCCTCGATAAGTCGGCGGCGGCGGAATATGCGTTGGATTTAGCCCTGTATTTATTGCGGGATTATCCCGAAGGGGAATTGATTTTAGCTCGGGTCAATCCGGATCTCAAACCCGATCTATTGCCCCTATCTCGCCAGGAGATCGAAGAAAATCCGGTGCTTGCGCCAGCGATCGCCAAAGCCAAACGTTTGGGAGTGGCCTATCGTTGCACCGTGACCGGGGGCAAACCTGGGGAAAAATTGTGTGAGTTGGCGGAAGATTACAACGTCGATTTATTTTTGTTGGGATCGCCCGATCGCCGTCCTTCCATTGCCAAAAGCTTGCCGGATTTGGATCGCCTCTTGGGAACCTCTTTGTCAGACTATATCCGGGTCAATGCCCCCTGTCCGGTGCTGTTAGCCCGCAAAGAAGGGGTATAGATCGCCGCTAACGAACCCATTTTAAACGAAATTTAAAACAAAAAAGATGGGGTTATTTTTTCATGCCCCATCTCCTTTGAATATTGATATGGTTAAAAAAGGACTTAACCCTGGCTTTGTTTATCGGTTTGGATGAACAGGATTAATAGAAAAACTGTTGGTACCAACACGAATAAAATACTTGCTATAAAGCCTAGATTATTAACTTGCATGGCCTGGATTGCCTCGATATTAATTTTGCTTAATACCCTACCTAGAATAGCATTAGGCGGCCATGGCACCGAATCAGGCAAGGGAGTTTCGCCAATGGTCAGACCGGACGCCATGGGGGATTCCCGATGATCGCTATGGCAGGTATTCCTATTTAGCTCCTTGAAGATTTTAAGGTTTCCCTATGGTCTGCATTATCTATAGCGACAGATTTCTTAACCACGACACTGGCCCCACTCATCCCGAATGTCCAGAGCGATTAACGGCGATCGCCGCTGCGTTACGGCAAATGCCGGGGGCAAACTACCTCCATTGGCAAACCCCTACCCCCGTTGGCGATCGCAATCCCGATCCCTATATTTTGCAATGCCATAGTCCCGGTTATCTCAAAGCGTTAAAAAAATTAGCTGATCAGGGAGGAGGCTCCCTGGATATGGATACCCCGGTTGCTGCCCAAAGTTACGACGTGGCGCGGTTGGCCGTGAGTGCGTGGTTGGATGGAGTGGATCATGTTTTACAACAGTCCGAACCAGCTTTTGTCTTGGCCCGCCCCCCCGGTCACCATGCGGTCAAAGAAACGGGGATGGGGTTTTGTTTACTGAATAATGTGGCGATCGCCGCCCATTACGCCCTCCAACAACCGGGAATTAAGACCGTAGCCATTTTGGATTGGGACGTACACCACGGCAACGGCACTGAAGAATTAGTGGAAAATAATCCCCAGATTTTTTACTGTTCCCTGCACCAATTTCCCTGCTATCCCGGCTCTGGTCAGGCTGGCGATCGGGGAAAATTTAATAATGTGCTTAATATTCCCCTCAAACCCGGCGGGGATGCCCAAATCTATCAAACCGCCTTTGAAGACCAAGTTGTACCCTTTTTGACCCAGGTTAACCCCGATATGTTGCTCGTTAGTGCTGGCTACGACGCCAACCAAGCTGATCCTTTGGCATACATGAATTTAAACCCGGCGGATTACGGCATGATGAGCCATTATTTATTGGCCATTTGTCCCCGTTTGGTACTGGGTTTAGAGGGGGGTTATCATTTACAAGCCCTGGGGCGATCGGTGGTGGAAACCCTGAAACCTTTGCTAGCTTGATTCTCCATTAAAAAGTCTAATGGCAGAAGAATGTTAACCTGCCGGACTTTTGACCCGTCTATCTGCTGAAATGGAATTACACCTGATCATTAATTTTCTTTTTAAATCTCACTTTATTTATGCTGCCCAACGCCGATCGCCGCCAAGCCGTCCAATCCCTTTACAATACCTATCCTTTTCCCCCGGAACCTTTATTGAACGAACCCCCACCGGGCTATAACTGGCGTTGGCACTGGACTGCCGTTCATAATTTTTGTACAGGACGCAAACCGGCTAAACAAGCGATTCGCATTTTGGATGCAGGCTGTGGCACCGGGGTAGGAACAGAATATTTGGCTTATCTCAATCCTGAGGCGGAGATTTGCGGCGTCGATTTGAGTGAAGGGGCGTTAAAGGTGGCTCAAACTCGCTTGCAACAATCCGGTGTGATGCGCGATGGCATCAGTTTTCACCATTTGCCCCTGGAACAGGCGGATCAGTTACCGGGACAGTTTGACTATATTAATTGCGTCGGGGTGTTGCACCATTTACCCGATCCGATCGCCGGTATTCAGGCCTTAGCCGCAAAGTTAGCACCGGGGGGATTGTTCCATATCTTTGTCTACGCCGAACTGGGACGATGGGAAATTCAACTCATGCAGCAGGCGATCGCCTTATTACAGGGCGAAAAACGGGGGGATTATCGGGACGGGGTGGCCGTGGGTCGGAAAATTTTTGCAAACTTACCAGAAAATAATCGCCTTGTTAAACGGGAAAAAGAGCGTTGGTCCCTAGAAAATCATCGGGATGAATCCTTTGCCGATATGTATGTCCATCCCCAGGAAGTTGATTATAATATTCAAACCTTATTTGAACTAATTGATGCGGCAGGATTAGAATTTTGGGGCTTTTCTAACCCTGATTATTGGCAATTGGAACGGTTGTTGGGCACAGCCCCGGATTTAATCGAACGGGCTAAACGCTTAGGAAAACGGGAACAATATCGTTTAATTGAATTGCTTGACCCAGAAATTACCCATTATGAATTTTTCTTGGTTAAACCCCCTTTAACGATTACCAATTGGTCAAAAGATGATCAACTATTAGCCGCCATCCCCGACATTCATCCCTGTTTAACCGGTTGGCCCAGTCGGAGTTTATTTGATTATAATTATCAACCCATCGAACTGACCGAAGCTGAATTTAATTGTTTACAGTGCTGTGCAGAAAATAGTGAGAAAAAACAATCCGTCAACGAAATTTTAACTGCAATCAATGGCGATGTTGCCTTGATCCGGCATCTACAACGGCGTCAGTTGTTAGTTTTATACTAGCCGTATTTTGTGGTACTCAAAAGCAATCTGATCTCTGAACAGTAGATAAAGCCGCTTACTCTACCATCAATAACGATCTTTTAGTTACTTTTTAATAATTTATTTTACATCGACTTTAGTTGGGCAGAAAGCTTATTCCTTTCATAACCTAACGATAAAGTTGTCTTAATCTTCGTGGGAAAGAATAATAACTGGCTTATATTGACTCGGTCGTAAAATCACCCCCTACTGCCGACTTAGCTACTTATTTCTTCGTTGCTTAAGACTATGTCTAATTCGTTCAATCGTCTTTCGTCGTTTATTGTTGCTAGTCAGATTGACCCCAATAGTAATACCGATATAGAAACCGCCGCTGAAATCGTTGCCGCAAGCGAGGATGGCAATACCCTTATCTATTCCAACTCTCCCCGAGGAACCATCGGTTTTGTCGATATTACCGATCCCGCTTCGCCTCAAGGACTCGGGGAAATTGAGGTTAAAGGGGAACCCACCAGCGTTACCGTTTTGGGGGCTTATGCCCTTGTGGCTGTTAATACCAGTCCAGATTTTGTCAATCCCAGCGGAGAACTCCGGGCCGTTGAGATTGCCACCCAGACCATTGTTAAATCCTGGGATATTGGCGGCCAACCTGATTCGATCGCCGTTAGTCCCGATGGCAAGTATGCGGCGATCGCCATTGAAAACGAACGGGATGAAGATTTAGGCGATGGTGGACTGCCCCAATTACCCGCCGGTTTCGTGGTGGTGGTAGATACATCCGATGCCAACCTGGATAACTGGACCACCACAGTTGTTGATCTAACAGGCCTTGACGGGTTAGTGGAAGGGACAGATCCAGAACCGGAATTTGTAGACATTAGCAGTAACAATATTGCCGCTGTTACCCTCCAGGAAAACAATGCTATTGTTTTGATTGACCTGACAACGGGAACGGTTCTTAATAGCTTTTCTGCCGGTTCTGTGGATCTTACCGGCATTGATACGGTGGAAGAAGATCCCGCCATTATCGACCAGACTTCTTCCCTTAATGCCGTTCCCCGGGAACCCGATGGCATTACCTTCATCGGTACGGATTACATCGCCACCGCCGACGAGGGAGACTGGAATGGTGGTAGCCGTGGCTTTACCATTTATGACCTAGAAGGCAACGTCCTTTACACCTCTGGGAATGAACTGGATCAACTGGCAGCGCAGTTTGGTCACTACCCCGATGCCCGCTCTGAAAACAAAGGGAATGAGCCGGAAAATATTGAATTCGCCACCATTGACGGGACGGATTACCTCTTTATCAACTCCGAGCGGTCCAGCTTAGTTTTCGTTTACAACGTCAACGATCCGACCAATCCGGTTTTTGAACAGGTTCTGCCTGCGGGTTCCGCTCCTGAAGGGGGTAAAGCAATCCCAGAAAGGAACTTGCTGGTGGTCGCCTCTGAAAATGATGCCCGTGATGACGTTATTCGCTCGGTGGTTAACATCTATGAATACTCCGATGCGGTGACGGCTTATCCCACCCT
>JBJOGT010000370.1:0-9901 GCA_046048115.1 Cyanobacteriota bacterium
AACGTGGAATGGGCGGCAGAGCAAAGCGACAGTGGGGAAGACATTTTAATCGATTAAAAGGTATTTCTCCCACGATGAGCATTGACGCATAGAACATCTCAAAAATTGGGAGTGGTCATCACTATTTTGCGGGATTTTAACCTTCGATAAGTGGAAAAATGTTTTTATTTTTATCAAAGTTCCTGCCACTTTTTCTCTATCCCTTGGGATTAATAATGATCTTATTAATCGGTATTTGGTTTTGGACTTGGCGGCAACGATCGCCGGTACAATGGCCGGTCTTGGTGACATTAATTATCCTTCTGCTCAGTAGCAATCCTTGGGTGAGTGCTTTTTTAATTCAACAATTGGAATATCAATATCTGCCCCCGGATAATTTACCCAACGCCCCGGCGATCGTGGTGTTGGGAGGAGGACTATACGCAGAGAGCTATCCCCGGCAATTTCCTGAAGTCGCCGAAGGGGGCGATCGCCCGATTTATGCCGCTCAATTGTATCAAGAAGGCAAGGCACCCTTGATTATTGCCTCGGGGGGACGGATTCCTTGGTGGGGAGACGAACAAGGCTCAGAAGCAGCGGATATGGCCCAACTAATGGAACGATTGGGGGTTCCCACAACAGCGATCATTGAAGAGGGAAACTCATTAAATACCCGTCAAAACGCGATTAATACCAAATCTATCTTAGATAACCGAAAAATTGACACAATCATCCTAGTAACTTCTGGGTATCACATGCCCCGTTCCAAGCGTATTTTTGAGAAGCTAGGCTTCACAGTAATCCCCGCCGCGACCGATTTTCTCTCTGCCCCCTTAAATGGTATGAAGCTCGATCTTGCCGCCATTGTGCTGGGGTTAATGCCCGATGCCATTAGCCTAGAGCAAACCACCTTAGCAATCAAAGAATACATTGGCTTGATTATTTACCAGCTTCGAGGCTGGGCTTGACCGTTAAAATTGTCAGTGGTGAAACAGAGAAATGCAGGATAGGCAATCTAAGAGAATTGATTGATAACAAGACACCAGTCTCAACAATGATTGATTGATTAATTGCCAAATTTCTAGTATCAATGACAACAAAAAAACGAGTTTTTAAGTCATGAATCTAAGACCTATTCGCCAAACACATTTTTATATCATGAAAATAAGTGGATCATTTATTGCCAATCTTCAAAACTAGTAAAAATTGACGTGTTAGGAAAGGCCGTGGGATTATTCGTTTCCTCAATTTTTTGTCGTAATTGCAACAAGCGTTTGTCCGCCGTTACAGGAATTTGATCCACCAATTCATAGGGCAAATAATCCTTTTGTAACGCATCCACCGCTGTAATTCCTGCGGCCGCCCCCGATGACCATTCAAAGGAATGTACTCGATAGGCTGCCGCCGCAATATGACTAGTCGCAATGCTTTTGCCCACCACTAATAGATTATCAATACGTTGGGGAATCATCGCCCGCAGGGGAATCTGGAACGGGAAAGACGGCGTATGGGCTTGACGTTCGCCGGGGCGTTCAATATTGCCAGGTTTTTCCACAGGATATTCCAAATAACAGGGATGAAAATCGATATTGTAATGGCCAATGCCTACGGAATCTGGATAGATGGAGGCCCGTTGTTGTCGTGGTACTTCGTTGGGGGATAACGTCCCATCCAAGATATCTAATCCTTCAATCCCAGTTATCGCGGCGTGGAGGCGTCGATATTCCTGAGGGGATAAATTTTGTTGATAAAAATCGTCCTTAAATGTCTGCCGTGAAATATCCGTTTCGTTAATTTCAAAGCCGTCGGGATAGATAAAATCGGGACGGCCAATAATCCGCCGACCTTCGCGCATGTAAGGAAATTTCGACAAGCCATGTGCTGTCCCCATAGGACTCTCTAAACCCGTTAACAAAATATTGTTGGGATTGGGTTTTTTCTTGTCGTTTCCTAATTTGGCATCGGTGGTGCCGGCCGCTAACCAGTGATAAAAGCCCAGGGCAATTTCTTCGGCATTTTTTAAGCTTTCTACCCGGAGGCCCCCTTGCCATTGCCCCGGTTGCAGTTGACCGGTTTGTTGGAGTTGATCACGGGTATAAATCAAATTATCTTTAGCGGTGCCAGGGGTGTAATCATTACCCGGTAACCAGTTTTGCATGGAAATTTCACCGGGTTTGGCGGGGCTGACCCCAAAACGATTCTTGGCACCCTTTTCCGGGGCTGGTTCAAATAGCCCTAACCCATCGGGACTCCAAATGCGGCGATAGGTAAATAGGCCGTCATAGTCGAAAATATCCCGGTCAAAGCTGTAATAGGGCACATAACGTTGATAAAACTCCGGCTCCGGCTGGGGTTGGGGGTCGGCGGTGGCCGCCATGGCAAAGGTATAGGTAAAGCCTTGGGTGCAGTAGGCAAAGCCATCGACGCTAGAGGAGGACGGGTCGCGGAAAGTACGGGGATCAATGCCGACCCGGTAGGGGACATCGGCAAGGGCAATTAATTCCCCGGTTTCGGTGGCTTCTACCACCAACCATTGGGCATTTTTACCCGCTCTGGCTTGGGGAGGGACAAACTGGATCAGGGTTTTGGTAAATTGATCGGAATCTTCGTAACGGTAACTGTCCTCAATGGTTTGGGATAGGGGTTTGACGTTCAACGGGGGGGCATCGGGGGCTGGTTGGTGTTGGATGGCGATCGCCGCTATGATTTGTTCTCCTTGACCAACGGGTTGAATGTCGAGTTCTTTAATGACCGTCGAAGGAAACCATTTGAGGGTCCCTGTTCCTTTCTGCTCAGCCTCTTGTAACTGCGCCATTAGGATAGTATTTCCATCCTTTGGTAGAAAGCAAGCAGATCGACTTACCCAACAATTTCCCGGATTAAGCACCCCATAGAACTATTTAATTCGTCGTTTCAGTTCCAGATAACCCCGAGGATAGAATAACTTTTCAGTTTGGGTGGGTTTTTCATCCAATGCCGAAGTGCCCTGGGACGTTAATTGACCCCCGACCCAATCCGTTAATTCCGTCATACAAACGGTTTTTCCTGCTAGCAATGCTTCATAGGCCGTTGCTGTACCGGCTAGACCCCCCCCCACAATCAACAGTTCACATTCCACCGTTTGATCCACCGGGCGAGGCGGTTGGGCTTGGGTAGACAACGGAGGGGTTAGACTCGAAAACAGGGTTGCAAGCAGTACGGCAATCGGGCGGCGGCGAGCATTCAACATCAGGATAGCAATCAGTGGTTGGGCAACAAGAATTAAATTAGTTGGGAAGGAGATGAAGAAGACTGGGTTAGCGTTGAATATCGACAATCCAAGTGCCGAGATAAATTCGCACCGGGATATCGCCCGCGGCTAAAGCATCTGCCACTAGATAGTATGTCCCCATGGTGGGATTTTTAACGTTGGAAAGAGTAATCGTTACTTTGCTATTTGCTTCCGCTGGTTCGGCGAGGACAATTTGTAGAAAACGACTTTCTTCGTCCCACACAACATCCTCAATGGCCAGTTCTCCCTGTTTCTTGGTTTCAACGCGGATTTTTTCAATATCAAATTTACCGTCAAAGGTTTCGGGGTAGGAAATATAAAAAACTTTTGCCCCTTGGGTCATTTTTTTTGGTGAAATGTAGAGTTTATAGCGATCCCATTGTTCCGGGCGACCGCCAAATTGCAGATAATAATCGAGAATATCTTTGCGCTCTACACCACTAAAAATGGTTAGACCGGAATTTCCCCCCGCCCAACTAATGGCTGGTAATCCTGTGACTAGTGCCCCGCTGAGTGCAAATAACGTAAATAGGTGTTTAGAAAATTTAAAATTAAGCATAATCTCCTCGGTTAATTTCAAACTATAGGGTCGGTAAAAGAAGTAAAAATAGTCGCCGTTGGGGGCAAGGTCTACGGTTTACATAAGTTAACTAAGCCTATCACCCCAGAGAAAGCTTTGAGAAAGGCGGTTATCCAGCTTCTGCATCGTCCCCCATTGCGCCGCCCTATTGTGCCGTGACGATCGCCGTGATGGCCCGGGGATGGACTTGACAGCTTATGCCTGAACTAACATGGTTGGGTCTGTGGATCTCATCCCTGAGCCGGTCCAATGAATGACCAATTCCAATGACCAATTCTGTTGAGTAAGAGGGTGGCTCCATTGAGATATGCCCAAGCTCCCCAAGAGACTATTGTTAGTGAGATAAAGGTTGAGTGTGACAAGAACGGCCCGAAGGGCATGATCATCAACAATGGGAGATTTTTAGCCAATGGTTAACCGTTTTCAGTCCCTCCTTGGTCAAAACCAGGCGGTGGCCTTGCTCCAACAGGCGATCACCCAAAATCGGATTGCGCCGGCCTACTTATTTGTGGGGCCGGAAGGGGTGGGGAAACGCTTAGCGGCCAAAGCCTTTGCCGAAGAATTATTAATGGGATCGTTGGATGAACTAGAACTACAGCAACGTCAAAAACGGTTTTTTGCCGGTAATCATCCCGATTTACTCAAGCTCGAACCAACTTTTCAACACCAAGGCAAATTACTCACCGCCGCCGAAGCCGATCAAGCCGGATTGAAACGGCGATCGCCGCCCCTAATTCGGGTGGAGCAAATTCGGGAAATTAATCGCTTTCTCAGTCGTCCCCCGTTGGAGGCTGACCGGGCAATAGTACTCATTGAAGCGGCGGAGGCCATGAACGAAGGGGCGGCCAATGCGTTACTTAAAACCCTGGAAGAACCGGGGCGCGCCACGTTGATTTTGCTAGCACCGAGCATTGATTCTTTATTGCCAACCCTGGTTTCCCGCTGTCAACGCATTCCCTTTTATCGCTTATCCGTCACTGATATCCAAGCCATTTTGACCCGTTTGGGTCGTCAAGAACTCCTTAATCAGCCTGAACTGTTGGCGATCGCCCAGGGCAGCCCAGGGATTTTATTCCAAGCCTGGGAGCAGTTGCAAGCCCTCAATCCCGACCTCAGGGAAAAACTACAAACCCCCCCCCCCACAGCCCTAGCGGCGTTTGAACTGGCTAAACTTATTGACGGAAACTTAGACACCGCAGGTCAATTGTGGTTAGTCGATTACCTGCAATATCACTACTGGCAAGGTCAACAACAACGCCAGTGGCTAGACATCCTCGAAAAAACCCGCAAATATCTACTGACCTATGTTCAACCCCGCCTAGTCTGGGAATCAACCTTGTTAAATTTTTATCAATTAGCCAAACTAAATGGCGATCAAGACGGTAAATTAAGCACACTGGCATAATGGCTTTGCCATTCTCTGTTCCCGATAATCCCCCTGTCGGTCTATCAATTGGCGATCGCCCTGTAAAGTAAAAACTAACAATCATCGGCATTTCCCTGTATTCAAAGAATCAGCCCATTCCTGACCAAATCTTCCCCTCAACCCCATGAGGCATTTTGGGGGAATTTGGGGGAATTAATTTTTTGGAGTTACCTTGCAATGAATTGGCACATCACCGATGCCCAGAACCTGGCCCTGATCGACCGGGAAGTAGGCTCCCATGGCTTTCCCCCAGCCCAGTATGAAATTATCCGGCGGGTCATTTACGCCACTGCCGACCTAGAATTTCTTAACCTCATCGAATTCTCCGACCGCGTCTTAACCATTGCCGCAGCGGCCCTTGCTTCCCGCACAACTATTCTGGTTGATGGTCCCATGGTACAAGTGGGCATAGTTCCAAATCTACAAAAAACCTTTGCTAACCCCGTTTACTGTGGCACTCAAACCATCACCCGTCCCCAAAAAGAATATACGGAAGAAGCGTGGGGAATATTGAACTTAGCTAATCGTTATCCCGATGGAATTTTCGTCCTTGGTCATTCTCAAACCGCATTAGATGCGTTAATGAAATTAGTAGACAAACAACATATTCAGCCCACCTTAATCGTGGCAACCCCTGCGGGTTTTTCCTCAACCCAAGCCATTAAAAAACGCCTAAAACAGTCAAAAATTCCCAACATCACCACCGCAGGTCACAAAGGAAGCGCCGTCGTTGCCGTTGCCGTCATTAATGCATTAGTGGATTTGGCATGGAAGGCCTATGAACAAAAAGCCTATGCCTAGGAACTAATTTCGACTTACTGAAACAGTCGCCCATGAAAAATTATGACTGTCGGTTCCCTGATTTCCCCTAGTAAGGGACGGTGCAAGTTTGCCCACCGTTCAAAATCCTAGGTTTTCTACTTTTCAAAATGTAAGGAGGTTGCTTGTTGATACCTCGTGGCGATCGCCAATAGCCTCGTTTCGCTGTTAATGATTTCAAAAGCGTGCCCAAAATGAGCGAACCGATAGTTATAATGTTAGATCGGATTTTATTAAACAATAGGAGGTTTTCCATGTCCCGTCGCTGTCAACTGACCGGGAAAAAAGCCAATAATGGTTTTGCCGTGTCCCACTCTCACCGCCGGACAAAACGTTTACAACAGGCTAACTTGCAATGGAAACGAGTATGGTGGCCCGAAGGGAATCGCTTTGTACGGTTGCGCCTATCTACCACGGCGATTAAAACTCTGGAATCAAAAGGAATTCAGGCCATGGCAAAGGAAGCAGGGCTTAACCTCAACAAGTTTTAAGCACTATATTCTCCAAAATGATGTTAGTCCAAAAGGCAATGGCGGCGAGAAACCCCTGATTAGGTTGCAGTGAGGTACTCGCCACTTGCTCTTTTAGGACAGCGAGGAGGGATATTTAACAGAACGGTCAAGATAACGCAAAATGGAGGGGTGGACTCTCAATGGAGTAACTTTCAATGTTGGCGTTGATGCTGTCGGGTGTTATCGGTTCAGCAAGCTTAGTCTTTTTCTTTTCGGCATTTTTTGCCCCTAGACTTCACCGCAAGGATGATTTTCTCTGGAGCGGTTTTGGCTTTTTCTACGCCTTAATCCTCTGGATTTGTGCCCAACGCTTCACGGGGGCGATTTTGCTGGGACAGTTAGTTGGGGTTTGTTTGATTCTGGCCTTTGCCTGGCAAACAATACGACTCCGGGGAACCATTGCGAATCAAGGGATTGCAGAAGTAGAGCCTTTTTCGTTATTGGATTGGATCGGTGGAGGGCTAAAGCGTAAACCGAAGATCCCCCAGGTTGAGCCGACTCCAGCAACCTCTGCTCCGGTTATCCCTAAGCGGGCAGAAGCATTAGCCCAAGAGACCTTTACAGAAGCTGTAGAAAAAGTCGATCAAGTTTTGGCTTCCGCTGAAGCCCCCCCTCCCGTCGTCGAGGCAGTGGAAGCGGTTATTCAAGGAGCGATCGCCCCTACCGAAGCAACGGGAACGGTATCTCCTGAAAACTTAGATTCTGGATCATTGCCCCCCTCTATTCCTCCCCCGGTGGTGATGACGGAAACCCCAAAACCTGTCCCAGGCGATCGCCCGAAAAAACCCAAATCAAAATTATTTCAGTGGCTTTTTCGCGGCAAAAAACAACAGTCCCCAACGCCCGCCGCAAATGTTGCCAATGTAAATGTTGCCAATGTGATTGAGTCCATCGAAACGGATGATGACGATTGGGGAGAAGTCGACGCCATCGAAGACATTACCACTGCCATTGAAGACGTTCTTGAAGAAGCTATTCCACCAGAAGACAAAGACGTCATCCCCGAGGGCATTATCCAGGCAGACAATAACGAAGTTGTTATAGAAGAAGCTCAACCCGTTACAGCCAGTGAGTCACCAGAAGCGGTTACAGCCCGCCCCCTAGAAATCACTATCGAAGAAACCCTCTCGTCTGATACGACAGCCATTGCTGATCCCGCTGAGTTTGAACAAGCGGACGCTGGGCAACCCATTGAGAATGGGATCGAACATGATTCCCCGGAACCCGCAATCCCCTAAGACAGATTGCCTGTCATCCCCCCTTCAACACAGGAAACAGATGAATCATCCAACTGGGACGATCTAGAACAAGACTTTGATCCCTATTTAGGAAGCGGCGATGTTAGTACTAGTATAGAACGGCAAGGTGCCAGTGCTCACGGGGATGATCAACCGGTCAGTGAATTGGCCGTTGAGGCAGAAATGGATCAAGCGAAACCTTCAAATGGTGATTCGGACTGAATCGTTTCCCCAAGCATTCTTGGGATCATGACCGATCGCCGGTGGGACTTAACAGATCAGGCGTGGCCAAAACCGATTTTCCCTGCAAAATTAAAGGCACATTGTCTTTGGGGGCCAGGGTAATGCCCCGACGTTGGGGGGTTTCTGGTCGCTTGTTGTTGAGGGCAAATTGATAATGGGTCAACAATGTTGCTAGGGCTAATTTTAGTTCAAACAACGCTAGGGCATCGCCGATACAGCGCCGTTCTCCCCCTCCAAAAGGCATATATTCATACGGAGCAAATTGGCGTTCCAAAAAGCGGTCGGGCTTAAATTGTTCGGGTTCGGGATATAAATCAGGATTTTGGTGCAGAAGGTAAATACAGCCCATTAATTGGGTTCCTTGGGGAATGTCGTAATCCATGATGTTTAGATTAGTCTCCGTCCAGCGACTAAAGGTCATAATCGCCACGGGGTAAATCCGCAGGGTTTCATTACAAACCGCTGACAGATAGGGTAAACGAGCAATGTCCATGGGGCCAGCTTCGGCGGGGAGGTCGGCCAGTTCCGCTAGAATTTTGGCTTTGACTTCTGGGTAACGGTGTACCCAATACAACGCCCAGGCCATGGCTGAAGCGGTGGTTTCATGGCCGGCGAACAGCAGGGTCATCAATTCGTCCCGCAGTTCTTGATCGCTCATTTTGGTGCCGTCGTCATATTCGGCATTGATTAATAGGCTCAAAATATCGCTGCGTTGACTGGTGTCTTCTTGGCGACGCCGTTCAATTTCGGCAAAGACTAACTCATTGGCCCGCGATCGCCGTTGGAGAAATTTGCCCCAAGGACTCCAAGGCCCCCAATCCTGTTGCAATATCTCGAAAAACAACATGGAGGCGGTTACTGGCGAGCCAAAGCTTTCGGTAATGGTGGTGAGTAAATCCTTCAATTCTTGATATTTAGCGCCATCATCGAGGCCGAATACCGTTTTACAAATCACTGCCAAGGAGAGTTTTTGGGTTAACGTCCGGCCTAAAAATGCGTCACCAACGGCGATCGGGGCCATAAGTTGGTGACAGATATCAATTACCGCCTGCCCATAGGTTTGCAACCGTTCTCCATGGAAGGGGGGAAATAATAATTGGCGGCGTTGGCGGTGGCGATCGCCGTCGGTGGAAATAATGGACTTAGAACCTAAAAGGGGTTCAACAATGCGGTTGGTGTCGGCGGGGGCGGACAGGGCTTCTCGACTGGCCCCCCAAAATTGCTTCATTCCTTGGGGATCGCTGATCACCACCAGTCCCCCGTTGACTACGCTATTAAAAATCCCCGGTGATTGCTGGGCGCAATTTTTTAAGTAGGCGATCGGATCAAGCACCCATTGCAGCCGTTGTTGCCAAGCGGGTTTAGTCAGGGTAGAAAGGGTTTTCATGGATTGCAAGCTGGGGATAAAGGCTCAAAAGTGCAGTCACTATGGTCAATAAGCAATCGACCACCGGACTTTCTCACAGTGTAGTGCTCTTGAGAGGAATGCCTCCGCTGCTAGAATAATCAGGTGTTCGCTCACGTTTTTTAGCTTCTAGGCGCTCATCGATGCATAAAATTCCTGTCACCGTGGTTACGGGCTTCCTGGGATCGGGGAAAACCACCCTGGTTCGTCATTTATTAAAAAATACCCAAGGCCGTCGCATTGCGGTTTTGGTCAATGAATTTGGGGAAGTGGGGATTGACGGGGAAATTCTGCGAGCTTGCCAGGTCTGTGACGAGGAAGGGTCTGAGTTAACCGCTGCCCCCAAAATGGCGAGTCCGCAAATTGTGGAACTGGCTAATGGTTGCCTGTGCTGTACGGTGCAAGAGGAGTTTTTACCCACCATGCAA
>JBJOGT010000371.1:0-2534 GCA_046048115.1 Cyanobacteriota bacterium
ATTTTGATTAATTCCTGACGCTGATGATCCCAAGCGTGAAAGTTCGTCACCTCTATTTTTTTCTCCTCGGCAATATAGTTTTCTGCCTGCTGAAACCATTCCCTGAGCTTGTCATCATCAACCAGGTTAATCGTCGAATCTTTTTGATAATCACTTAGGGCAATTTCTAGTACTTTGTGATAAAGCGATCCTTTCAAAGCCGGATCAAGCTCGGAGTCTGCTTCTTCGATTTCCCCTAACTTGAGCAATTTATTGGCAAACCATTTAAAGGGACATTGCCCCAATTGGGTTAATTGGGAAGCGCTAAACCAATGATTTTCATAATCAAAGGGTATTCCCACCACGCCGTCATATTCATTCGGGGGTTCACTGCTTTCCCGCTGTTGTTCAACCTGCCAAGCATGAATGGCTTTGGTTAAAACGTCATCTGTCCCAAGCGGATCTCCGGGAGATCGCCGGAGGTAAACCTGTCGAGCCATTTCAGGACTGGGAATGATTGGTAAGGGGGTTGGCTCAAAGATAAGACCCAAGCGTTGAAAATAGGAAGATGGCTCAGATTGTTCGTAGGAACCATGACGGGGAAAGGTTTTGGCGTAGGAAAAAATGAATGATGTTTTGGGGGTTTGAAGTAGGGTATAAAAATCAAACGTTTCTTTTTGAGCCGATTCTAAAGCGCTGGTTAAATGAAGCCCCTGGCTGGCTAACTGCTGACGTTCATAAAAATCTAGGACTGAATCATTAACAATCGGTTTAGGCAAATTGCCTTCCCTGCCATCAAGCACAAACACATAGTCATACTGTGCCCCGACAATCGAACGGGGATTATGAAGTTCAATGCCTTCTCGCCCTGGCCCCGCAACGGTCTGCAACAAATTCAAATGGGTGAGCATTTCTTCCCGAAATTGTCCCCAGGGAATGATCTCCGTTCCCAGTTCGGGTAACTCTTGTAACCCATCAGTCCAGTTTTTATAAGCCAGACTTTCCTTAGCCCAACGCCGTGCCTGTTGTCGCACCTGAAACAGGTCAAAGATAGCTTGGAAATAGATTAACCAGTCCTGGCGAGAGGCTTCTGTCGGCAACTGCATCGGGGCAATATCCACGCCATGCTCAGCCACAATGAGCGATCGCCAAGTGTCAAAATTATTAGGTCGAGATTGCTGGAATTGCGCCCAAAGATTTTTCCCTAGTCCGCGACTGAGAGGATGCTGAAAAAAGCGGGCGGTTAGCTCAAAGGGCCAGTGTTGATCCAAAACCTCTAACAATAATTTCAGCCACGCCCCGACTCGGGTTTCCGCAATGGGAATGGTGTAGGGTAATCGCAACGCAATGCCATACTCCCAGGCAATGTCCATCAGGCGATCGCCCCATTCCGTATCATTGGCTGCCACAATCACCATGTCGCGGCTGAATATCCCTTGGTGGAGCAACTGCTTAACTTGGGCTAAAACCCCCCGTGCTTCGGCGTCTTGATTTGCATAAACCTGAGCTGTAATCTGGGATCTTTCTCCTGGTTTTGAGGTAATAGCAGAGGCACCTAAAAAGGCCTGAGAAAGTAATCTAGACGGTGGGGCGACGGTTGTTTTGTGGTTTAAATACCTTTCCGTCCAGCCATTGTCTTTCAAGCGCTGTCTTAACCTGTTCTGGGGAGCAAAAAGCGGTGATTCCCCAGCTAACAAATAAAAAATACTGTCTTCGTCGGCGATCGTCTCAATAAAGGCTAATTCGTCAGGAGAGGGATTAAAGTACCCATAGAACGCCACAGAACGCCGCTGGGGTTGTTGTTTAATCGCTTGCCAAAATAGCTCACTTTGATCAATCCAACCGTCATTGCATAAACGTTTCTGATAAGCCTGGACAACAGCAAATACGTCCTGTGCTCGTTTAGACCCGTCAGACCCTAAGCAAACATCGGATTGACTCCGCAAAACGGCTTGAATCGTCGGCTGCCAGGCTCTGGCTATCCCGTCTGGGTCTTGCGGTTTCAGGGTCTGTCGTAACGCTTCTCGTAAATAATGTTGAGCGACCAGGGGGGGCGCAACTTTAACTTGTCCAGTTTTGAGAATATCCTGGGCCAACTGCTGTAGTGAAACGGCGGGAACCCCTAAAGTTTGGGCTGCGTTACGGTTAGGGGTAATGATTTGCCAGTCCCCATCATCGCTTAGATCCTGGCTTAATTCCCAAGCGGCATCAAGGAGCGGTTCAATGTGGGAACTGACATAAAAAGTTGCCATAGGTCAAAATATAATTTTTGCCGATAACTCTAGGCTATTCCACACTGGATGCAATATTTGCCAAAAGCTCTATTTCTTCTGGATTCAATTGCCAGCCCAATGCCCCAGCATTTTGTCGAGCCTGTTCAGCATGTTTAGCGCCGGGGATGGGAATGACGTTTCCTTGAGCAATTAGCCAATTGAGGGATACTTGGGCAGGGGTTTTACCGTATTTTTCAGCCAGTTCTTCCAGAGTGGTAATCAGGGGCAATAACTTTTGTAAGCCTTTGGGACTAAATCGAGGATCTAAACGGCGAGCACCGC
>JBJOGT010000372.1:0-3570 GCA_046048115.1 Cyanobacteriota bacterium
TCCCCTTAGCCCCAGGGATGCATGGCTTATTCTGGGGAAATTACCATGATTTCGTCTTCTCGAAGATGGGCTTTAAACCGTTTCTCGAATTGAACTAGCACTGGCAAATTGGCGCTAATGGGTCTACCTTGCCATTCCGTCAAAAAAGCAGCGATCACGCCCTCCTGTCCTTTTAAATCAAAGGCTGTCTTTTTATGCTCAGGGTGATGATAAACCATGACAGATGAGGTGACTCGAACTGGATCGCCGACATTCATAGGGCTTTTCTCTGGGATTAGCTTAAGGATAGGACACAGTGTTTTGGGTTAGAAACCGCGTCAATCGCGTTCTCTATTTTTGCACAGGTTAGACCTCCTCAGATAAGGGGATCTAATAAGGGCGCTGTCCGTTGCCAGGTCTGACGATCCCACAAAGGGACTTGACGTAATTGTTTTAAAGTGGCGGCATCACAGCAAAAAGCAGCGATACGGAGTTCTTCGAGCCGGGCAGCATAGTGTTGATAAACTTCCTCTACGTTAATATGAGCTGCGCCTAAACCGGGGGCGGCACTGCCCACTAAAGTGGCCCCTAGGGCGATCGCCTTGGCGCCGTCGATGCCGCTACGAATACCGCCACTGGCAAAGATAGGGATGGAACCAGTTCCTTGTACCACTTCCCGCAGACTTAACGCCGTGGGCAGTCCCCAATCGGCAAAGGCATGGGCCACTTGCTTGGCCACCGGATCGGTTTGTCGATGGGCTTCCACTTCACTCCAACTGGTTCCCCCGGCCCCGGCCACATCAATGGCCGCAACGCCACAGGCTTCTAAGCGTCGGGCTAGGTTACGACTAATACCATTGCCCACTTCTTTAATAATGACCGGCACGGACAAGGTCTTGACCAAGGTTTCTAACTTAGACCATAACCCTGACCACTGGCGATCGCCCTGGGGTTGGACAGCTTCTTGTAACGGATTAAGGTGCAGAATCAACCCATCGGCGTCAATCATCTCCACGGCCTGTTTCGCCTGATCCAGACCATAACCGTAATTAAGCTGTACTGCACCCAGGTTGGCAAACAGCAAAATATCAGGGGCCACGGAACGGACTTGATAGGTCACTGCTAAATCGGGGTTTTCAATGGCTGCCCGCTGGGAACCTAGTCCCATGGCAATGCCAAGGGTTTGGGCCACCTCGGCCAAGTTTAAATTAATGCGCCTTGCCGCTTCTGTTCCCCCCGTCATACTGCTGATCAGCCACGGTGCTCGTAAAGATTTTCCCCAGAGGTCTAAGCTTAAATCCACTGCATTGGGGTTAATGCTCGGTAGGGCGCAGTGCTCCAAAAAAAACCGCTCAAACCCCGTCGTCACCCCTTTGCCCAAAACATCTTCTTCTAGCACGATACGGATGTGGTCAGCCTTACGGTATTCGGTCGTATCAGTCATGGTTATGGTAAAAATTCGGATTGAAAAGGGGCGTCACTGTTAAAATTCAGTGCGTCGCTATTTCTAATAACACCTTTAACGTACCTTTTGTCTGAGCATGGTTAAAGGCTTGTAACGCATCGGCGAGGGAATAGCGGGCTTGGATTAATGGTTCAACATCAATTTGCTGATTGGCTAACACCGTTAATGCTTGCTCAAAAGGTCCACAGCGAGAACCCATTAAGGTGATTTCATCCACCACCAACGACGACACATCTAGATTCAGACGGTTCGCATAGGTACTTTTTAACACTAAAATGCCCCGGGGGTGGAGTCCCCGCCGTGCGGTGTCAAATCCCGACGGATTGCCTGTACATTCCACTGCAATATCAAAATAACGCCCAGGTACTGCTTCCTCTAATCCGGTTTTAATGCCCCGGTTTGCCAATAATGCTAATTTTTCCGGGTGTCGCCCGATCGCCAACAGGTCACACCCGGTTAGGGCTAAGGTTTGGGCCACCAATTGCCCCAGCTTGCCATCCCCCACCACCAAAACCTTATGTTGATGGGTGATCCGTAACTGTTGTTGAATTTCCAACGCGGCGGCGATCGGTTCCGTAAAGGTTGCAGCATCGGTGGACACTGCTTCAGGAACCCGGTGGAGATTAGTCACGGGTAGGGATAAATAATCGGCAAACGCCCCATCCCGATTGACAATGCCCAACACTGTCCGAAATTGACAATGGGTTGCTAAACCGTGCAAACAATCCTCACAGTGACCACACACCGCATTAATTTCCCCCACAACCCGCTTTCCCTGCCATTCCTGGGGACCGCTTTCCACCACCCCCACAAACTCATGGCCTAACACCCCCCGGTAGGGATAATAGCCCCGCAACAATTCCAAATCCGTATTGCAAATTCCCGCTTGTAAGACCCTTACCCGCGCTTCTCCTTCTACCAGATCAGGCACAGGCAAATCGTTACGGAGATAGAGTTGTTGATTTTCAAGCCACAGTGCTTGCATGGTGATCACAATAAAAATACGGTGTAGTTCCAGAAGCCGCTGCCCCGGCAGCAGAAAGATCGGTAAAACATCTACCTCACCCCAGTACCTCTATGAGAAGTTAGTGATGACACCCAACACCGGTAAGCGCAGATCTTTGGCTTTTTTCGCAGCTTGGATTGCCCGGGATTTGGCGGTGCGCTTTTTGGCCACCACAAAAATAATTCCATCGGTTTCTGCCGAGATATTGTAGACGTCAGTACCGTCCATAAAATGACTCAAATCATAGAGGACTAGGTCGTATTCGCCATGGAGTTCAGGCATTAGGTACCGCATTTTGGGTAACCAGAGATGCTTCAGACCTTGTTGGGAACCGTAGCTAATCAAGTCAAGATTAGGATGATCGGGGGCCTTTTGAATGACTTTTTCCAGGGCAATATCTTGGGTCAAATAATCGCTCAATCCCCGTTGATTATTCAGCTTTAACCAGCGATGTAGAGAAGGGTGTTCTCCATTCCCGTCCACCACCAGCACTTTTCGTCCCTGTTCTGCGGCGGCGATCGCCATATTCAACAACAAAGTAGATTGTCCATCCCCCTGATCAACGGAGGAAAAAACGATCGACCGGAGAGCTGGGTTGCGGTAGTAGCAGGATAACTCTGTGTATAACTCGTCAAATAGCTTCGTAAATTCTAGAAATTCCGATGCGCCCAGTTCTAGCTCTAATTCATTCAATTCATGGTCAGCGCTAGGGGCGATCGCCACCCCTGTCCCACCACCGACAATAGTACTGCCGCTGGACTGACCATTACTGTGACTCACCCCATTTTCCATCGCCGGAACGGATATTTCCGCCCCTGGAAACACGAAACTGGACTCGGCTTCAGGTTTAACCACCGGTGCTGCGGATGCGGTCATGGAACTTAGTCCTTGGAAGGCAATTTCCTGGCGAGGCACTTCACCTAAAAGGGGAAATCCTAAAATATCTTTAACATCCGCTGCGCTGTAAAACACATTACGAAAACGATCCCATAACAGGACACCCAAAGTGCTAACCAGAAATCCCCCCGCAAACCCTAACGCCATCGATCTTGTCCGGCTAGGGGGTTCCCCTAAATACTCGCCCTGGGCATTGAGGGGAATTTGGGGATCAGAAATGAGC
>JBJOGT010000373.1:0-4673 GCA_046048115.1 Cyanobacteriota bacterium
GGAGTTTAGGGTTCAGTGTCACACAAACTTCCGACGACTGTAGCCAGTTTACCTTCCTTAATGTAAATCATTGTAGCGAATCCCTTGATTTTCTTAAGTAAAGTCGCTAGCAAAATTCGTCTAGACACCAAGGCTTAATGGGAATGAAAGGCCCCTCGTTCTGGGAAGAAAGGTTCGCTAATGGTTTCCACTGTCACATTGAGAGTTGCCAGTAAATCCTCTAAAACCGGATCGGTGGCTAACCGTAGATAATTGCGTTGCACTTCTAGGGATACATGGCGATTACCTAAGTGATAGGCCGCTTTTAACAAGGCTAAGGGATCATCACTAGTGACGTGTAACAAGATTTCTGGGGCCGCAAGAATCTGTAAAATTTCCCCCGAATCAGCCTGTAGATAGTCGCCGGGGTTAAGAACGGTGCCCCTGGGCAATTGAAAAAAGAGGGAAGGAAATTCGGCTTTGTCAAAGCGGTAACGGCTACGGCGGCGTTCCTCGGCGGTTAAGGGCAATTGCCACTGGGGTGGCTCCGGGCAATCGTTGAGACGGTGGGAAAAAATCAACATGTTGCGGGGTTATTGACGCAGATTCATGATGGCCCGTTGGATCTGAGCCTTCAGATTTGCGTCCTTACGAGCGGCGGTGGTGATGCGATTAAATTCGTCGGCGGTTAAGCCACTGTCCTGGGCAATTTGTTTGGATTGATTACAAAAATTGACGGCGATCGCCTGGGCATTGCGGGGTAACTTTTTAATGCTGTCTCGATTGGTGCAGGTCAGTTGGGGGGGAACTCGGCCAATGAGGGTTTGGATTTCCTGAAAAGCCTGTTTACGCTCCACTTCGATTGCCATTACCGCCTTGGCATAACGGTTGATTTTATCACTGCCCAGGTCTTGGGATCGGGCAGACTGACGGAGGATAACGGCAGCGGGTTGCCAACTCACCTCTGGTATTACCCCTCCGAACATTCCGAAGAGGGCGAGCGTATTCGCAATTAAAAATCGACTTAGAACACTGTTTAAGTCGTTTAACGGCCGTGAGCTAATAACCATGCGCCTAGTCGCTTGCGGGTAAATTTAGGATTGCATAATCCTAGGTGTTTGAATTACTTTACAGAGGATAAGTTCCGTCATGACTGTTACGCTGGTGGAGCGGTGAAGTTAAAACCGGGTAGATCCAGGGAAATTTTATGGTTCAAGAGTCACTGCAAGTTTCTCGTGACAGTCGGTTTAGTCATATTAGCGTGCTCCTTGGGGAAATGGTTGCCAACTTGGCAGTGATTTCCGGGGGATCTTATCTGGATGCCACCGTGGGAGGGGGCGGCCATAGTGCTGGCTTATTAAGGCTGGGTCTTCCTATTCATTTAACCATCATTGACCGCGATCATCAGGCGATCGCCGCTGCGGTGGAACGATTAGAACCTCTGATCAAAACCCTAGAAGGAGCGAGTTTAACCTGTTGGCAGGGCAATTTTGCTCAATTTCCAGGGGCAGAACACCAATTTGATGGCATTATTGCCGACCTGGGGGTCAGCTCTCCCCAGTTGGATCACGGAGAAAGGGGATTTAGTTTTCGGCACAGTGCCCCCTTGGATATGCGGATGGATCAAAGCCAAGACCTGACAGCGGCTGAGATCATTAACCATTGGTCAGAAACCGATCTAGCCCGTATTTTTTACGAGTATGGCGAAGAACGTTTATCCCGTCGTCTGGCTCGCCAGATTGTCCAACAACGACCTTTCCACACCACCACCGAGTTAGCAGAGGCGATCGCCCGGGGCGTTCCGGCCAAATATCGCTATGGGCGTATTCATCCTGCCACAAGGATTTTTCAGGGACTACGCATTGCCGTCAATGATGAATTGGGGTCTCTAGAAACCTTTATTGCGGGGGCCTCAACCTGGTTAAAGCCGGAGGGACGCCTGGGGATTATCAGTTTCCATAGCCTTGAAGACCGCATCGTTAAACATCGCTTTCGGGAGTCCGAGAGCCTTAAGGTTTTGACTAAGAAACCAATTATTCCTAGCCCTGAAGAACAAAACGCCAATTCCCGAGCCCGGTCAGCCAAATTACGTTGGGCAGAAAAACTACCGATGATGCCCATTTCCCCACCAATAGGGTCATTGAGGACATAGGGTTGCGATGGGGTTTGATGACACCGCAAAAATTCTTGATAAACTCAATATTACTGAAACTTGGTGCTGTTACAAATTCAACTGCGCTCTTTATTAGTTTATTAGTAGGATGATACGACGTGAATCAAACTAACCTCGATTTTTTAGCCACCTCTGACCCCCAAATTACCGCCATCATTGACCGGGAACTCCAGCGTCAACGCACCCACATTGAATTAATTGCCAGTGAAAATTTCACCTCGGCGGCGGTGATGGCCGCCCAAGGATCGGTGTTGACCAATAAATATGCGGAAGGTCTGCCGGGAAAACGTTATTACGGGGGCTGTGAGTTTGTAGACCAAGCAGAGGATTTGGCCATCGAACGGGTCAAGAAACTCTTTGGGGCGGCCCATGCCAATGTCCAACCCCACTCCGGTGCCCAGGCCAATTTTGCGGTCTTTTTGACCCTCCTCCAACCCGGCGACACAATCATGGGCATGGATTTGTCCCACGGGGGTCATTTAACCCACGGTTCCCCGGTCAACGTTTCCGGGAAGTGGTTTAAGGTGGCTCACTACGGTGTGGAAGCGGAAACCGGACGGTTGGATTACGACAAAATTCGGCAACAGGCCCTAGAGGTTAAACCCAAGTTATTAATTTGCGGTTATTCGGCCTATCCCCGTCAAATTGATTTTGCCCAGTTCCGGGCGATCGCCGATGAAGTGGGGGCTTACTTAATGGCGGACATTGCCCACATTGCGGGGCTAGTGGCATCGGAGCACCATCCCAGCCCGTTACCCTACTGTGATGTCGTCACCACCACCACCCATAAAACCCTGCGGGGGCCCCGGGGCGGTTTGATTATGACCAAGGATGAAGCCCTGGGTAAAAAATTTGATAAGGCCGTTTTTCCGGGAACCCAAGGGGGGCCATTAGAGCATGTGATTGCCGCTAAGGCTGTGGCCTTCGGAGAAGCATTAAAACCTGAATTTAAAACCTATTCCGGTCAAGTTATTGCCAACGCCCAGGCCATGGCGGATCAGCTACAACAGCGGGGCTTTACCTTGGTTTCCGGCGGCACAGACAACCACCTCATGTTGGTGGATTTGCGTTCCATTGGCATGACGGGGAAAGTGGCGGATCAACTGTTAGGGGAAATTAATATTACCGCCAACAAAAATACGGTGCCCTTTGACCCCGAATCCCCCTTTGTCACCAGCGGCTTACGTCTCGGTTCACCGGCCATGACCAGTCGGGGCATGAAGGAAGTAGACTTCCGTGAAATTGCTAATATCATTGCCGATCGCCTCTTATCCCCGGAAGATGCAGCGGTAAAAGCTGAGTGTATGCAACGGGCCAGCCAACTCTGTGCTGGTTTTCCCCTCTATGAGCACCTCCGCATCCCTGTGGCGGCGATCGCCTAGGGTCAGATATCGATGGGAAGCTCTCTGGTTAAAGCCGGATCTTATCTATCTCTCCCCCTCGCCCACCAACTGACGGGTTAGGGGGCATTTTTACGACCCCCTTTACCTCCCCAATCCCCTACAAATTGACAACGCCTAGTCTTGGTAAAATTCCTAGGATTTAACGAAAGTTCGCCGCAATCATGGCAGATAATAGGGGATGAAGGCTGATTAATCGTGCTGTTTTCTATGTCTGATACTTTGACTGATCTTTCCCAACAACTCAACGATACATCTGAAAAAAAACAGCTAGCGGCGATCGCCCAATTGGCGGACACAGGAGAATCAGGCTGGCAGATACTACTGGACTATATAGGACAAAAAATAACCCTTTCCACCCCTACATTAGCGGTGGGATGCGCCTATCAAACCCTGCGGAATTTGAACCAACCAGACCTACGGGTCACACTAGACCAAAAATATCCTACAGGAATTTTCCCCTTGGAATCTGCCCAGGAATTAGACTATAGCCCCCTCCAAGCCGCCTTAGCAAACCAAGCCTTTGAGGAAGCAGACGACATCACCCGCCATAACCTTTGTCAATTAGCGGGAGACAACGCTACCCAACGCCAGTGGCTATATTTTACCGAAGTTGAAAAATTTCCAAGCCTTGACCTCCACACCATCAACTCCCTCTGGTGGCTCCATTCCAATGGACGGTTTGGATTTTCTGTGCAACGCAAACTCTGGTTGGCGTCGGGAAAAGAATTTACCAAACTCTGGCCCAAAATTGGCTGGAAGGACGGCAATATCTGGACACGCTGGCCCAAGGGCTTCACCTGGAACTTATCAGCACCCATGGGACATTTACCACTTTTGAACCAATTACGGGGGGTGCGGGTAGCTGAGTCCTTGTACAATCATCCAGTCTGGTCTAACTATGGTTGGTGACTCCCCCCATTAAACCGGGGAACGGGAGTGATGATTTGACCATTGAGGTAGTCATCCGGAGGTAGTGATGAGGCTAAACGTCAAGCCAACTGGGGATTGTCGCGGGGAATGAAAAACCAAACAGCGCCAATAGGATTATCGAGTTTCTTAGAAAAAGAGAAACCCCTGCGGACAAAACGAGGGAGACGTTGTCCACAGGTATGATTGAA
>JBJOGT010000374.1:0-2807 GCA_046048115.1 Cyanobacteriota bacterium
CAAGCTAGAATTAACGCTCAATTTTGTCAGTTGGCAGATCACATTCAATGGCAGTGTCGTGATTTTTCCGAAATTGAAGCCCCCGCAGAAACAGGAATTTTAATGTGTAACCCCCCCTATGGCAAACGCATTGGGGAAGTGGGGGAATTAGGGGATTTTTATCAACAAATTGGGGATATTTTAAAACAAAGGTTCAAGGGCTGGACAGCTTTTATTTTAAGTGGCAATAAAGCCTTAACCAAGCGCATTGGCCTACGTAGCGCCGCCCGTATTCCCGTTAACAATGGTAATTTGCCTTGTACGTTATTGAAATACGAATTGTATTGAATAGGGAATTAGATCTATGGTGCATTAGAAAAGTCGGCGAACCGACAGTCACGACCTGAGCGCCTACGAAAACTTGAATGTAAAAGGCATGGTACGAAATCGACATCTAGCCAAGTCGATTAGTGATGCCGGATGGGCGACATTCTGTTAGTGGCTGAAGTATTTCGGATAGAAGTACGGGCGGGTAACCATTGCCGTACCGCCCCATTACACCAGCCAAAATTGCTCCAGTTGTGGAGAAACGGTCAAGAAAGCTCTCAGTGTCAGGACGCATAATTGCCCTCACTGTGGGTACGTCGAAGACCGGGACGTGAATGCTGCCAAGATAATCCTACAACGCGGGTTAGCTACCCAGGGGCACTGGGAAAGCAATACGCTTGGGGAGATCGACCCTCTAGGTTCGTTGGAGCAATCCTGCGAGCTTACGGTTGGTCTGTGAACCACTGGAGTTTTGACAAAAAGATTTTTTACGCTATATATGGTGTTTATTGAGGAAATTCAAGCACTACAGATAGTGTATTTTCTCAAATAGTCAAAACTCCAATGAACCAAGAATCCCTGTCGTTCACGGCGGGGAGTGTCAAGCCTAGGTTTGGCCCCTTGGTCTGGTTTTTTTAAGGGCAGGCCAGACAAGGGAGGAAACCCACATGTTAACTATTTTCAAATGTCTACCCAAAAGAAGGTAAATTCGCTACTATGAATGAGCTTTATTCTGTTTAGGTAACTGTAGGTATTTAAGCCCTATGAGTAATATCCACGAAAAAATTGAACAAGAATTGATCAACGCTAGACAAGTGTGCAGTACAGAGAATGCCTCCGCTGCTGAATGTGCAGCGGCCTGGGACGCCGTTGAGGAATTAGAAGCGGAAGCTGCTCACCAACGCCAACAACACCCAGAGCAGACAACCCTGGAGAAATTCTGTGATGAGAATCCCGATGCTGCTGAATGCCGTCTTTATGACGACTAAGAAATTGGCCTTCCCTTGAGCAATGGCAAAAATTCAAGGAATTGCCCCCTAGGCAGTGATAATTTGGAAAAATTATTACTGCTTTTTCCTTTGTCCCTACATTCCGCAGGCTATAGTCCGCGCAAGTGGTATGTCTGACCGAAGTGCAGCATCAGCAAAAATAAATTTAGAACGATTTGGCGTTGTTTCGGCGATCGCCAAGATTATCAAGAATTGTTAAGTTCCCTTGGTGTAAGACTTTCAGAGACATCAATTTTTGAATTTGGAATTACTTTCCTATGATTAATCATTCAGTGATCGAAAAGGATCAAAAATAATCAGTAGGATAGTTTTGATTGACCTAAGAGTTCAAGCATCGTTTGTCAATTTCAGTCTGAACCTAGAGGTAAGACCCCGTGATCACCCTACCCCAAGTCCTTTGCTTTGGTGAACTGTTGTTTGATTGCCTTGCCGATCAATTAGGTCTCCCCATCGATGAAGTGAGAACCTGGACAAATTACCCCGGCGGTGCGCCGGCCAATGTGGCCTGTGGGTTACAAAAATTGGGCGTTCCTAGTGCATTTTTGGGTCGTTTGGGGGCTGATGCAGCGGGGCAACGTTTGACAGCTTTATTACAGGAAATCGGAGTTAATGTAACCGGATTACAAACCGATCTAGCCCGTCCAACCCGTTTGGTTTATGTCACCCGTAGTTTAGATGGCGATCGCCAATTTGCAGGCTTTGGAGACTATGACACCACAGCCTTTGCCGATACGGCCATGGATGGAAAGGAAATTCCTGAAATCCTGTTTGAATCAGCCCAGTTTTTGGTTATGGGTACTATCGCCTTAGCCTATCCCGACAGTTACAGTGCCACAGAAAAATTAATAGCATTAGCGACTAAACATCAGGTAAAAATTTTTCTAGACATCAATTGGCGACCTGTTTTTTGGGGGGATGAAACGGAAGCACAACAACGGATTACTGCCTTAATTCCCCATGCCACCATTTTGAAATGTACCGATGAGGAAGCAGTCTGGTTATTTGGTCGGCAAGATCCCGTCACCTTGCACGATAGAATGCCCCATTTACAGGGGGTTTTAGTTACGGCTGGAGAAAAAGGTTGTGCCTATTCCCTGGGTAAATATTACGGGGAAGTTCCTGCTTTTAACGTTTCCGTCCAAGATACTACCGGGGCGGGGGATGCTTTTGTGGCGGGGTTTTTGTCCCAAGCGTTGACCTATGGCGATCGCCTGTTTAATGACGCTGAGATTGGCCGTCAAGCCGTCCGCTATGCCGGTGCGGTCGGGGCCTTAACTACCCTCACTCCAGGGGCGATCGCCGCCCAACCCACTCCAGAAGCCGTCAATCAATTTTTAGAGCGTCAGGGAATCACTTGATCGGCCCTAGACAAAACAAACAAGCTCCCTTCGCCGCCGCGGCCAATGCGTAGGTCATCATCAATATAGGTAATTTCCAAAAAAGGAACGCGACCTTCTGGCCCTTTAGCGGCAACCACTTTAGCGGGATCGA
>JBJOGT010000375.1:0-9540 GCA_046048115.1 Cyanobacteriota bacterium
GTGAGGATGTGGTTCCCGGTCAGATTCTGGCCGACGGTTCGGCCACAGAAGGGGGAGAATTGGCCTTAGGACAAAATATTCTCGTCGCTTACATGCCTTGGGAAGGTTATAACTACGAGGATGCCATCTTAATCAGTGAGCGTTTGGTTTATGACGATGTCTACACCAGTATTCACATCGAAAAATTTGAAATTGAAGCCCGCCAAACCAAACTAGGACCCGAGGAAATCACCCGAGAAATTCCTAACGTGGGAGAAGATGCCCTCCGCAACCTCGATGAACATGGCATTATCCGTATCGGGGCTTGGGTCGAATCCGGGGACATCTTGGTGGGGAAAGTTACCCCAAAAGGGGAAGCGGATCAACCCCCTGAAGAGAAATTACTCCGGGCCATCTTTGGAGAAAAAGCGCGGGACGTACGGGATAATTCCCTGCGAGTTCCCAACGGGGAAAAAGGTCGCGTCGTCGATGTCCGGGTCTTTACCCGCGAAAAAGGCGATGAATTACCCCCAGGGGCCAACATGGTCGTGCGTATTTACGTTGCCCAAAAACGGAAAATTCAAGTCGGCGATAAAATGGCGGGTCGTCACGGTAATAAAGGCATTATTTCCCGGATTTTGCCGAAGGAAGACATGCCCTACCTCCCCGATGGTCGGCCCGTAGATATTGTGCTCAATCCGTTGGGGGTTCCATCCCGGATGAATGTGGGCCATGTCTTTGAGTGTTTACTCGGTTGGGCTGGGGAAAACCTGGGAATGCGCTTTAAAATCACCCCCTTTGACGAGATGTACGGCGAAGAAGCCTCCCGGGACACTGTTCACGGTTTGTTGGAAGAAGCCACCCAACGTCCCAGTAAAGCCTGGGTTTTTAACCCCGAACATCCTGGTAAAATCCAAGTCTTCGACGGTCGTACTGGGGAACCGTTCGATCGCCCGGTAACGGTGGGTCAAGCCTACATGCTCAAACTGGTTCACTTGGTAGACGATAAAATCCATGCCCGTTCAACGGGTCCCTATTCCTTGGTTACCCAACAACCCTTGGGCGGTAAAGCACAACAGGGCGGACAGCGATTTGGGGAAATGGAAGTATGGGCTTTGGAAGCCTATGGGGCTGCCTATATCTTGCAGGAATTACTCACGGTTAAATCCGACGATATGCAAGGCCGTAATGAAGCCCTCAACGCCATTGTCAAAGGTAAAAGTATTCCCCGTCCTGGTACGCCGGAATCCTTCAAGGTCTTGATGCGGGAGTTGCAATCCCTCGGTTTAGACATTGCCGCCCATAAGGTTGAGTTATCGGAGAGTGGCAGTAGCGCCGATGTGGAAGTGGACTTAATGGTCGATACCCAACGCCGTGCCCCCAACCGTCCCACCTATGAATCCCTGAATTCAGATGAGGCGGAAGAGGAAGAAGTTAGTTAACGCTTTTCCGTTGATTTTGTTGAGGAAGACATCTGAAAACAAACCGCTTCGGTCTTCCTTTCCCCTAATGTTTCCCCCCCACTACCCTAATTTCGGAGCGTTATGACGTTTTATAACTACACCATTGATAAAGGTCGCCTCAAAAAGTTAATTGCCGCTGCCTACCGTCGCCACGGTTCTGCCCGCTGTTCTCAATTGGCCGATGACTTAAAAGGACTGGGTTTTCGGTTTGCCACCAAGGCTGGGGTCTCAATTAGTGTTGACGACCTCACCATTCCGCCTGAAAAAAAACAGATGCTGGAAAGCGCGGAAAAAGAAATTCGCTCCACTGAAGATCGTTATGCTCGGGGAGAAATCACCGAAGTTGAACGTTTTCAGAAGGTAATTGATACCTGGAATAGTACATCAGAGGAGTTGAAGGATCAGGTGGTGGTCAATTTCCGCAAGACCGATCCCCTCAACTCCGTTTACATGATGGCGTTTTCGGGCGCCCGGGGTAACATGAGCCAAGTTCGCCAATTGGTGGGAATGCGGGGGCTGATGGCTGATCCCCAAGGGGAAATTATTGACTTACCCATCAAAACGAATTTCCGGGAAGGATTGACGGTCACGGAATATGTTATTTCTTCCTACGGTGCCCGGAAGGGTCTGGTGGATACGGCTTTACGGACAGCGGATTCGGGTTACCTAACCCGGCGTCTAGTTGATGTTTCTCAGGATGTGATTGTGCGGGAAGTGGATTGTGGCACGGAACGCAGCTTGAGGGTTACCGCCATGGTGGATGGAGACCAAGTCAAAATCAAGCTGGCCGATCGCCTGTTTGGGCGCTTACTTGCCAAGGATGTCATCGGCCCCGATGGGGAAGTCATTGCTGCCCGTAATCAGGAAATTGACGAAGAATTAGCAGATCGCATTGCCGCTGTCACCGAGGAAGTTTATGTGCGATCGCCGTTGACCTGTGAAGCCGCCCGGTCAGTTTGTCAGAGTTGTTACGGCTGGAGCCTTGCCCACGGCCATAAAGTTGACCTAGGGGAAGCGGTGGGTATTATTGCCGCCCAATCCATTGGGGAACCGGGAACCCAGTTAACCATGCGGACGTTCCACACCGGCGGGGTATTTACCGGGGAAGTAGCCCGTCAAGAAAAAGCCCCCGATCACGGTACGGTCAAATGGGGCAAAGGTCTCAGTACCCGTAAAGTCCGTACCCGCCATGGGGAAGACGCCGAACAGGTGGAAGTCGCCGGGGAGTTGACCTGGAAAGGGGACGGCAAAAAAGGCGGTAGTCAGACCTATTCCCTTACCACTGGTTCCTTGATTTTTGTTCAAGACGGGCAAAAAGTTGAAGCAGGTCAATTAATGACCGAGATTTCCCTATCCCAAGCCCAACGGTCTACAGAACGGGCCACCAAAGACGTGGCCGGGGATTTAGCCGGGGAAATTCTTTTTGATCGCCTCGTACCGGAGGAAAAAACCGATCGCCAAGGCAACACCACCCGCATTGCCCAACGGGGCGGTCTGGTGTGGATTTTGTCCGGGGAAGTTTATAATCTGCCCCCCGGTGCTGAGCCAGTGGTTAAAAATGGTGACAAAGTGGAAGTGGGCGATGTGATGGCCGAAACCCGTTTGGTGACCAATGACGGCGGGGTGGTGCGCTTGGCCGAAGGCAGTCGGGAAATTGAAATTATTACGGCTTCTGTGCTCCTCGACCAGGCCCAGGTCAAACTGGAAAGTAGTGGTGGTCGGGAACAGTATGTGATTTACACCGCCGACAAAAAACGCTTTTTACTAAAAACGGCCCCCGGCACCAAGGTACAAAACCACAGCATCGTTGCTGAACTGATCGATGAACGCTACCACACCAACACCGGCGGCATGATTCGCTATGCCGGGGTAGAAGTGGCCAAAGGGGGCCGTAAGCAAGGCTATGAAGTCACCAAGGGCGGCACCCTGCTTTGGATTCCCGAAGAAACCCACGAAATTAATAAAGATATTTCGTTGTTAATTGTGGAAGATGGGCAGTACGTCGAAGCGGGCACGGAAGTGGTGAAGGATATCTTCTGTCAGTCCAATGGCATTGTGGAAGTCATCCAGAAAAACGATATTTTGCGGGAAATTATCATCAAGCCCGGTGATTTCTACCAAGATGTCGATCCCCGGGATGTCAAAATTCAGTCGGGGCAATTACTCCAGCCCGGCGAAGATGTATTCCCTGGGGTCACGGCGGCCACCCTTAGCCAAGCAGAATGGATTGAAAGCCCAGAAGGCAATGGCTTATTGCTCCGCCCAGTGGAAGAGTACACCGTGTATGATGAACCCGCCGCTCCCTCCCAAGGCTCCCAAAATGAAGAAGGGGGTCTCCAGATCGAACTGCGATCCGTCCAACGCCTATTTTATAAAGACGGCGATCGGGTGAAATCCGTCGAGGGCGCGCCGTTACTCAGCACCCAATTAGTACTAGAAATTTCTGGTCGGGGTAACGAGTCCATTTCCCACCTGTCCGCCGATATTGAACTCCAAGACGATGAAGAAGAAGATTGCCAACGCCTGCAATTGGTGATTCTGGAATCCTTGGTGTTACGCCGGGATCAAGAAGCTGATCCCTTGGGCGGATCGTCTAAGACGAAATTATTGGTTAAGGACGGCGATCAAATTGCGCCAGGGGCGGTGGTGGCCCGTACCGAAATTCAATGTAAGGAAGCGGGAGTTGTCCGGGGCATCAACGAAGGTCAAGAATCGATCCGTCGGGTGTTACTGGAACGGGAAGCCGATCGCCTAACGGTGACCCTACCCAGTGCTCCCATGGTGGAAGTGGATCAACTCCTGGTAGCGGGAAGTGAATTAGCCCCTGGCGTTCTCTTAGAAGAATCCGGGCAAGTTTGTGAAATCACCCCCCAAGGAGATAAATACGAATTAGTATTGCGCCTAGCCCGACCCTATCGGGTTTCCCCTGGGGCAGTCTTGCACATTGACCACGGCGATCTCGTCCAACGGGGCGATAACCTCGTGCTGCTGGTATTTGAGCGAGCCAAAACCGGAGACATCATTCAGGGTTTACCCCGAATTGAAGAACTCCTTGAAGCACGGAAACCCAAAGAAGCTTGTATTTTGGCCCGCAAACCCGGCCAATGTCAGGTGGAATACCGGGAAGACGAAAGCGTCGATATCAAAGTTATCGAAGCAGATGGCACAATTAGTGAATATGAATTGTTGCCGGGGCAAAACCCCATGGTGGCCGATGGTCAACAAATCGATGTTGGCGATCCCCTCACCGATGGCCCCAACAATCCCCACGAAATTCTCGAAGTGTTCTTTAGCTATTACGTGGAAGAATTGGGCTGTTATCAAGCGTCTTTGAAAGGGTTACAAGCTGCCCAAAAATTCCTCGTTAACCAAGTGCAAGCGGTGTACCAATCCCAAGGGATTGACATTTCCGACAAACACATCGAAGTCATTGTGCGCCAGATGACCTCTAAAGTCCGCATCGACGACGGCGGTGATACCACCATGTTGCCCGGTGAATTGATCGAACTCCGTCAAGTGGAACAGGTCAACGAAGCCATGGCCATTACCGGCGGTGCTCCAGCCCGTTACACTCCCGTCCTATTGGGGATCACCAAAGCCTCCCTCAACACCGACAGCTTTATCAGTGCCGCCTCCTTCCAAGAAACTACCCGCGTCCTCACCGAAGCGGCGATCGAAGGTAAGTCTGATTGGCTACGGGGCTTAAAAGAAAACGTCATTATCGGACGTTTAATCCCTGCGGGGACAGGCTTCAGTAGCCATGAGGAAATTATGGGACTAGTGGAGAGCCATGAAGATGTTCAAACCATCAATCATTACAGCCTAATAGATCCGGCGGACATTCCTGTCGTATCTAAATCTAAAAAAGCGGCGGGAGCATCTTTAACTTCGAAAAAAATGAGTGATGATGATCTCTTAGATGATAACCGAGCCCGGGCCTACACTGGCAAACTCAGTTCTGATGATGATGAGCTAGAGGAAATTTATGGCACTGATGAAGAAGACTTTGATGATGATGATTTTGAAGATGAGGAGGATTAATTTCTATTCTTTCTTCTCTGTATTTCGCTTCTGCTCAAAGCTTTAATAATTGAAAATGTGGGTGAGGGGGATAAGTATTCCCCCTTTTTTATTTTGCTTTTTCCTTGCTTGTTCACTGGGGTTGTGACAAATAGGAAAAAGTAACACAGAAAACCTCGCTGAGGGGGCTAGCCAAAACAGGGAGGGGATGAGAAGACGTGTCTTCTAACCTATATCTGAGATCAGTTCTCTACTAAGGAATTATTAGCCCCTCAATCAGCCAGGGGATAGATTATTGAGCTAGACGGCTAGTGTCGTAACCCCAGGGAGATGCCATTGGCTCGGGGGATTTGCTCGAACCAGCAACGTCGGCTAAATCTTGGGAATGGCCAGTTAGGGAACTCACTTTGACGCAATTGGGGGTAAATAAGAAAATACTTTCACCAATACGTTCTTGGTGACCATCCATCGCAAAAGTCCCCCCGGCAACAAAATCAACGGCACGCTGGGCTTCATCGGGATCCATCACATTGAGGTTAAGGACAACCGATTTACGATCCCTGAGGGTTTGGATCACTTGGGGCATTTCGTCGAAGGAATGGGGTTCAACCACAACGACTTCTGCAACGCTGTTATTAATGCCGGGCATGCCAATCACGTTATTTCTTACTCCTGTACCAAGGACGGGTTCATTACTTAGGTTTAAAGGCTCGCGGCTGGGGCGACTGGGGGGGACGACTTCTTCGGCGGAAGGTGCCGGGGTCGAAGTCTGCTGAGGCCAATCCATTTCTTCGTAGTCTTCTTCGTATTCATCATGCTCACTGATGCCAACAAAGTCTTTTAGTTTGGTCAAAATCATAAGTTACCGTCCGTATGTCCTGATTAAAGTAAAAGGGATTGAGCAAAGGGAAATAGTGACAACAGGCACAAAGCGTTTCTTTGGACTGATATAAGTCTTATAGAGAACCTTTCGGTAGCACATGAGTTGTTAATCCAATGGCTAGGAGCAACCCAAACCGACTTGGTGGTTGATTGTGCAGGCTGTTTATCGTTTGCAATTTTTCCCCTTGTCGTCACAACTTGCAAGGATGTTCCCGCTTTTGTGAATTATTGGGAATAACTTCAAACTTTTCTCGTATCTGAGTATAGGGTTTTTACTGAATTTTTTCTAGGAATTGTGGAAAATTCGGCAATTCAGGGTAAATCTCGTTGATCGTGTCGATGTTAATGATAGGTTGGTAAAGAGTTAGCGGCGGTGGGATGTTGAGTGATGTGGATTCCCTAATTTCTAAACAGGACACGACAAAAACATTCTGAGAGAAGTTCAAGGTAGCAGATATGATTGAAAAGATAGAACTCTATCAGGCGATATGCTAGCTAGAGCCACAAAATCTCCCTGGCCCAATCTCAGTGTTCCGAGAGCACTTATTCATTATGGCGCTTAAAAAGAAATTTGCCAGCTTTGAGCAAATGCTAAACCATTCTCCCCGGCCGATTTTGGTGGATTTTTATGCGACTTGGTGTGGTCCTTGCCAAATGATGACTCCTGTTTTGGAAGAGCTTGGCAATCATCTGCGGGGACGACTACAAATCGTAAAAATTGACACGGACAAGTACCCGGCTTTGGCATCTCAGTATGGTATCCAGGCCTTACCGACGTTGGTGCTGTTTAAACAAGGACTCCCGGTGCATCGCATTGAAGGGGTACAGCAAGCGGCTCAGTTGATGCAACAACTCCAAGGCTTTTTGTAAAGTTTGAGTGGGTAACATGGGTAGCAGGCTGGTTGGGTTGGCCGATTGAGATGGTGTTTGCCCTCAAGAAACCCAAGAAAAAATAGAAATTTGTCATTGTGCGCCAAAGATTCGGTTGAGGAAGATGGTAGGTTCGATTGGGGTCATTGTCTTAGTCAGGATGATGGCGGTTTAACGAAAACTTCTGAGACCTGGATTGATAGGACTTCTATCTGTCTTTTTCTATGACGGTTCATTTAAAACTGATGTTTTAAAATTCTTCCCTAACTTGGCTTTATTTTCTTGGTTATGGTGCCTAATTTGGCCAAAATTGAACTCAGGGCATGAAGGGACAGGCAATTCGGCAATTCAAAGATGTACTTAAAGAAATTGTATTTGCGGGCTTTTAGAAACTATCTTGAACAGGTGGTGGAGTTTTCGGCACAAAAAACGATTTTAGTTGGCAATAATGCCCAAGGAAAATCTAACTTGCTAGAAGCTGTTGAACTACTAGCGACCTTGAAAAGCCATCGTACTATGCGGGATCAAGAATTGGTCTTAGATGGGGCAGCCAATGGTCAAGTGAAGGCCTTACTGGATCGACAATATAGTATTGCGGAGTTAGAAATTATTCTACGGCGATCGGGAAGGCGGAGTTTACAGATTAATCAAACCACTGCGAAACGCCAGTTAGATTTTTTAGGGACCTTAAATGCGGTGGAATTTTCTTGTCTAGATTTAGATTTAGTCCGGGGGGCTCCGGACTGTCGGCGACAGTGGTTAGATACGTTGTTAACCCAACTAGAACCCCTTTATGCTCATATTTTAGGACAGTATCAACATATTTTAAGGCAGCGTAATGCTCTTTTAAAGGTTTTTCGTCAGTATGCAGAGGTTGGCGAAGCGCCTAATTTAGAGCAAAAAAATAATCTGGATTTGTGGGATCAACAATTAGTTGAAATGGGGACACGGGTTGCCCGACGGCGATCGCGGGGGATTGCTAGGCTAGCACCTTTGGCAGCGGATTGGCATCGTCGGATTAGCGGCGAAACAGAAAGTTTACACGTTGAATATCAGCCAAGTATTACCTGGGAAGGGGATGATCCCCAAGTGGTACAACAAGCATTTTTTGAACGATTAGAGCAACGACGCATCGCGGAATATCAGCTAGGGGCAACGGTGGTTGGTCCTCACCGGGATGATGTGCAGTTTTTTATTAATGAAACTCCGGCTAAAACCTATGGTTCCCAGGGACAACAACGCACGTTAGTCTTAGCCTTGAAATTAGCGGAACTCAGTTTGATTGAAACCGTCATCGGAGAGCCTCCAATATTGTTATTAGACGATGTATTGGCAGAATTGGATTTAGACCGACAATCCCAATTATTAGCTGCGGTGGAAGATCGCTTTCAAACCTTGATTACTACCACCCATTTAAATCGTTTTGATGACCAATGGCGGCGATCGGCGCAAATTTTTAAGGTCAATCATGGGGCTTTGGAACAGCTTTGGCTCTCGGAAATTGAGTAAGCTCTTTATCATCGCCCATGTTAGGATTTGGAAACTTTAGCTTTGCTTTCATTGGGTGTTTTTATGGTTCGGTCTACCATGCCACTTGCTCAGATGTCCCGTTTAAAATCGAATCCATTGAGTCATTATTTTTTCTTAAAATTATTAGGGGGGATGCTGGGCTTGGGAATCGGTGGTGGTTTACCGTGGTTAATGCCATTGAGTCCGGTATTCGCCCAAAGTACGCCCTATTTCCCGCCTCCCCCTAGGGAAGAACCGAAAAATCCGGCGGAAAATCCCCTGGATACTAGCCTGTTTCCCGCAGATCCCCTTTTACCGTCCAGTCCCGCCCTGACACCGCTACAACGACGACGCTTACAAGACGGGTTGGACGCCCTAGAATTGGAGGGTCAAACCTTGGATCAAGCGGGGCAAACGGACGAAGCCTTTGCCGTCTGGTATCGCAGTTTACGGGGGCGGGAACGGTTGGGGGAATTGGCAGAAATTGAAGCGTTGGGTCGCATTGGTAATATTGCTTGGGAAAAAAATCGTAAAGCGGATGTGGCAATTATTAGTAAACGATTGGGAACGTTGCAAACCACGCTGACGGCCGAAAAAAGCATGACGCCGGAGTTGCTAACGGCTTTTGCCCAGGCTTATCGCCAACTCCATAGCCTTGATGCGGCGATCGCCGTTTATCAGACCATACGCGAGGAGGCGCAGCAACAACGGGATTATCGTCGGGAAAATCTAGCATTGTCGATGTTGGGGGAATTGTATTTAGCCAAATTTAACTATCCGGCGGCGGCGGAGGTGTATGAGATATTACTGGAACGGG
>JBJOGT010000376.1:0-4652 GCA_046048115.1 Cyanobacteriota bacterium
CCGCTGACTGGCCACCCGACGAACAGATTCCCCTTTGAGATAGAGAGACTCCGTTAAACCGGCAGTGTAAAAAGTCGTCAGTAAATCAATGTTTTCTGGAGCCTCCTCTGGCCGAGGCAAACGACGGCTGGCAACCAACAAATCTCCGGGTTTAATTTCACTGCCCTTTTTAAGTTTCACTTCCCCATTTTCATAGACAAAAACGCTGTGGGAAGACGTTACCTTGACCGAACGATTGTAGCGAGTCACAATCCGGTACATAGCCTCTTCATGGCCATGGCGAATGACAGCTTTAAGGGGGCGGAAACGGGTTTGATAGGTTTGGGGATCGAAAGAAATCACTTGATAGCGTTCTGGGGTTTTGCGCCCCTCAACACAATCATCAATAAATCCCCCAATGGTGACAAATTCAGTTTTACCTGTATTGTCCATTACCAAAGTGGGTTCATCCCCTGCTACGCTCATAATCACTACCCTGTGGTAGCGCAGGGATTCTACATTAAATTCATCGCCTTTAATCCCTAGGCCAAGGGCCGTAATTAAGGCTTGAATTTCTGTATTTTTATAAATCTTGGCATCGTCGGTTTTTTCAATGTTTAAAATCTTACCCCGCAGAGGTAGAATCGCTTGAAAACGGCGATCGCGCCCTTGTTTAGCGCTGTTATGAACGAATATTCCACTTGCTAACGCAAAATTATGGGTGTGGGGAACTTCAATGTCATGGACATCAATTTTCTCAACGACTGTTTCAATGTTTACAATTCTGTGGTTGTAACTAAAGACTTTATTTTTATCCAAAGAAATTTTCTTGATAACTGATTCAGCTCGTTCAAGATGAAATGGCATCAAGGAGTCATTAGGGGTTAATTCTGCCGCAGGCTTATAGCTCCCGTCCCGCAACATGAATTTGTGATCAGGCGTGCAGACAATAGACTCGCCATTGTCCAACGTAAGTTTGATAACCTCAGCATTGGCCTTGGTTTTGCGGGCATTGACAATTTTTTCAACGCCAACGGAACCATCCCGACGAATGGTATAGCAGAAATTTTGCTTTCCTTGTTTTTCTTCGGCGACCAATTGTTCAAAACTGAGACTACGACCATCGGTTAAAGCGACCAATGTATCCCCAGCAAAGCAGCCCCCAGCAGAATCGCCTTCCACAATAAAGATCTCGGATACTGATGGATCTTTGGAACTGCAATCCGCTAGTTTTCCTGGTAGGGTGGAAGACTCTAACACCGATTTACGGCGGACTAATTCCCGGGCCCGGCGGGCGGCTTCGGCGGCTTTAAAGGCTTGGATGGCTTTCTCAATAATGGCGTCGGCAACCTGGGGATTAAACTCTAAAAATTCCGTCAGGGTTTCGCCGACAATAGTATCCACAATGCCCCGGACTTCAGTATTACCCAGCTTGGTTTTGGTTTGTCCCTCAAATTCTGGATCGGGAACCTTGACGGAAATCACCCCCGTTAACCCTTCACGAATATTTTCCCCCCCTAAATTGCCGTCGGCCTCTTTGAGTTTATTCCGCTTACGGGCAGTGGAATTGAGAGTGCGGGTTAAGACGGCTTTTAAGCCTTCGAGGTGGGTGCCGCCGTCAATGGTACGAATATTGTTGGCGAAACCGAGTAACGTATCGCTATAGGCATCCACACACCACTGTAATGCCACTTCCACTTGGACATCATTTTTTTCCCCAGACACATAAATAATGTCGTTATGCAGGGGGGTTTTTTCAGCGGTCATGTAGGTGACATATTCCCGGATGCCCCCTTCGTAATAAAAGGTTTCTTCCCGCAAGGATAGGGGACGGCGATCGCCAAAGGTAATTCTGACCCCCGCATTGAGATAGGCTAATTCCTTGAGGCGGCTGGCTAGGGTATTGAAATCAAATTCAATGCCATCCTTGAAAATTTCCGTATCGGGTAAAAACGAAACCTGAGTCCCCGTGGGATGATCCCCATTGGCGATCGCCGCCAACGTACCGATGGGATTACCCCGCTCAAATCGTTGGAAATGTTCCTTGCCTTCGCGCCAAACTCTGACCTCTACCCACTCGGACAGGGCATTAACGACGGAAACCCCAACCCCGTGTAAACCGCCAGACACCTTGTAACCACCGCCCCCAAATTTGCCCCCAGCGTGCAATACCGTTAACACCGTTTCCAGGGCCGATCGCCCGGTGGTGGGGTGAATATCGGTGGGAATGCCCCGTCCATTGTCCACAACAGTGACAGAACCATCAACATTGATATCAATTTCAATGTGGGTACAGTACCCCGCCAGAGCTTCATCAATGGCATTGTCAACTACTTCATAAACCAGATGGTGTAGACCTTTAGGTCCCGTCGAGCCGATATACATCCCAGGGCGCTTACGGACTGGCTCCAACCCCTCTAGGACTTGAATTTGATCGGCACCGTAATTCGTGGTCATGGTCTCTCCAAAATCAGGCTGAGCTTGATGTCTTTTTGCTTGATGACAAAAGCCTTAAAAATTTTAACATAAAAGGGTTTAAGCCAACGTTAGCGGTTATTCATGCCTGATTTGACGAGGGGATCGATCACATCATTTTTCTAGTCTGACAGCGTACCATTGTAAGTAACCCCCATCTACCTGTTCTAGCTCGCAATAATTATCCCGCAAATGTTGGGCTTTTTCCGCTAGGGTGGGAAATTTCTGAAGGGTAGGGGGTAGGGGCAGGGCGTAGTTTTCTAAAATGGTTTGCAATTTAGCGGTCATCTCCTCCGGGGTTAAAAAGACTTCCGCGACTTGGTCTTCCAGAACGGTGAACATGGTTTCTTGGTACATAATCGGGTCGGCCATGGCGATCGCCTCAGGGCATCAAGGGGTTAAGGGCTTATTGTACTTTTTGGGCGGGGGAAAACAGCAAATGCCCTTGGGTAAAACAATGAGAATATACTGAGTCAAAAAAGAAATGTCATTGAAATTAAGGGTAAAGTCAAGGAAAATGCTGCTTCAAAACCACAGTGCATACTCCGCTATCAGCGAAGAACTGCCAAGATCTTTGGTAAATTATTGATCGACATTTTATAAAGCGTCATAAAGCGTCATAGCCAAACAGGGCAATTTCAGGCAAACTGATGAGTCGCTGTCAGTAGGGCACAAAATTTTTCTAATTTTTTATCTAACGCCATGAGCAATATTCCGATCGCCGACAGAATCCGTTTGGGTCTCGCTGTAGGCCTGGCTAAATCTATTACGGCTTTAGTTAAGGCTTTGCGATTGGGAGCGGCAAGTGTGTTGCCAGGGGAAATTGCCCGGCGGTTACATCCCCGTATGCTGTCCCTATTGGCGCAGCAAATCAAACAAGGGGTCATTCTGGTGGTCGGGACCAATGGAAAAACCACCACGTCCCTATTACTCCAAAAAATTTTAGTGGATCAAGGTTTTCAAGTAACCCATAATGCCACGGGGGCTAACCTAATCAATGGCCTAATTACCGCATTATTGGCGGATGCGGATTTATTTGGCAAATTAAATAGCGATTTTGCCATCCTAGAAGTAGATGAAAATGTGTTGCCGTTAGTGCTAAAGGAATGCCAACCGAGGGCAATTTTGGCCCTTAATTTATTCCGGGATCAATTAGACCGTTATGGAGAAGTAGACGCCATTAGTCAACGCTGGCAAAAGGCGATCGCCCCCCTATCTTCCGACACCATCATTGCTGTCAATGCTGATGATCCGACCCTGTGCCATTTAGGACAACAATTGAATCAACAAGTTTGTTATTTTGGTCTGAGCGAACCCCAATTATACCTAGACGAAATTCCCCATGCGGTGGATTCTATCTATTGTCCCCGCTGCGGTACATCCCTCAATTACCAAGGGGTTTATCTGTCCCATCTCGGAGATTTTCATTGTCCAAGCTGTGGTTTTAGTAAGAGTAAACCTGCCTTCCATAGTAGTGAATGGCCCCAAATCCTCATTGGTGTTTACAATAAATATAATACCCTTGCGGCGGGATTGGTCGCGCAACAATTGGGTGTGAATACTGATAGCATCTTTAATAATATCCGTAGTTTTAAAGCTGCCTTTGGTCGGGCAGAGGAACTGGAGGTAGACGGCAAACATGTCCGTATTTTATTATCTAAAAATCCCGTGGGCATGAATGAAACAATCCGAGCCGTAAATGATTTGAAATTACAGGGCCACGCCTCGACCACATTGTTAGTTTTGAACGACCGCATCGCCGATGGCACCGATGTCTCTTGGATTTGGGACGTGGACACCGAAGCACTGGTGGAATCCGGCGGTACATTCATTATTAGCGGCGATCGCCTTTACGATATGGCGTTACGGCTTCAATATAGCCAAGCAACCCTCATTCAACCTAGTGACATTAACCAGCCCTGGAATCAAAGCGATGCACGGTTAATGATCGAAGAAAATTTAGAAAAAGCCATACAACTGGCACTGACGGCAACGCCCGACCATGAAACATTACATATTATTCCCACCTACACCGCCATGCTAGAAGTCCGGGGCTTACTCACAGGGCGCAAAATTTTATGATTTTACGGATATCAATCTTGCCCCAAAAAAATATTTGAAGTTAATCCCTTGGGAAATAATTAAGGATGCTTAAATTTTGGTTTCTACTTTATTGTACTATTTCAGTTTGATCAACG
>JBJOGT010000377.1:0-5198 GCA_046048115.1 Cyanobacteriota bacterium
CCCGGCTGCCATTGATCCAGCCATTGCGGACACCATTGCCGATTATTGCCGTCAAATTTTAATCAAATTGGATTACGTCGGTGTGTTGGCGATCGAGCTATTTTTATTACCGGAGTCTCCCCAGCACCCGACCCCAGAGAGCCGATTGTTGATCAATGAACTGGCCCCCCGTACCCATAATTCCGGCCATTACACCTTGGATGCCTGTGCCACATCCCAGTTTGCGCTACAACTCCAAGCTGTGACAGGACAGCCTTTAGGATCAACGACGTTAACCTGTGCCCAGGCGGTGATGATTAACCTCTTGGGCTTTGAGGAGTCTCACTCAGATTATCAAGATCAACGGGAGCAAATCGCAGCGTTACCCCATACCCATCTGCATTGGTATGGCAAGACTGATTCCCGCCCTGGTCGTAAGTTAGGCCACGTTGCTGTGTTATGGAATCAAAGACAACCGGATCAGACTAAAGCGGTACGCCAGGCGATCGCCGCTGTGGAAGCCATTTGGTATCCCCCGGCTTTGCGGCAGTTTGCCAATGGTTAAAAATCCCTAAATTCTCCCAGGGACTGGGAAGTCCTTTGTTAGGATAACTTTTACCCTTCATAACGTTGTCTATGATCAATCTTCCCCCTTCTGGTCTTTCCCAACGATCCAGTCGTGCTGTTATTGGCTTAGGGGGAAATATTGGTTCGGTACTAGAAACCTTGAACCAGGCGATCGCCGTTTTAGACCAGACGCCGGGGATTACCGTTGCTCAATGTTCTAGCTGGTATCAAAGTCCCCCCGTGGGGCCGCCCCAACCGGATTTTATTAATGGTTGTGCGCTGTTAGATGTGACCCTTTCTCCCCAAGCTTTGTTAAAGTCCCTCCTGGCGATCGAGCAGCATTTTGGCCGCATTCGCCAGGAACGATGGGGGCCAAGAACCCTTGATTTAGATTTAATTTTTTATGGCAATCAACAGTTAAACCTGCCTAATTTACAAGTTCCCCATCCCCAATTCCACCTCAGACCCTTTGTGTTGTTTCCCCTCGCAGAAATTGCCCCGCAATGGCTTGATCCCCGCAGTGGGCAAACCGTGCAGGAATTATTAACCAAGGTGGATGGTAGTACTGTCTGGAAAGTTGGGTCTCTTGGCCAGGGCGATCGCCTTCGTCAAGGGTTTAATTGGGCCAGGGTTGTTGTCCATTGATCTCCTACGTTACCTTAATCAACGGCGTCTAGCTGCCATTGCTGCCAATAGCCCATCCCAGGCCCTTAGCGAAACCATTCCGTGATCCCCCCCGCTTTATCCACCACCGTAATTCCCTCGGCTTGTAATATATCCCGCAGGCGATCGCCCTCGGCATAGTCTTTGTTTTTACGGGCTTGATTGCGTTGCTTGACCAAATCATCAATTTCTGAGTCAGTTAATCCCCCGGTTGTGGCCACCTCTGGCTGGGTTGGATCGGTCAACGTTAAACCGAGAATGCTAGCCAAACTGACCAACGTTACCCACTGAGTTTGCAGCAATGCCGGATCGCCCTGGGTCAGACCTTCATACCGTAAGCGGTTGTTCTCCGCCCGCAGAATTTTAGCCAATTCAAACAAAATCGCCAGCCCCCCGGCAAAGTTAAAATCATCATCCACCGCCGCCTGAAAGGCCTGAGTCCATTGATTAGCTTCCGGCGCAAGGGTTTGGGGATGCTGATCCCAGCCGAGTTGTTCCCCATACTGATAGCCCAATTGCAACCCATCCGCTAAGGTCTGCCAGCCATTGGTTGCAGCGGTGATGGCCGTTTCAGTGAAATCCAGGGGTTTGCGGTAATGGCCTTGCAATACCAACAGGCGAATGGCCATGGGCTCGACGGTGGCCAATAAATCACGAATGGTGGTGAAGTTCCCCAGGGATTTAGACATTTTTTCCCCCCCCACCTTGACCATGCCGTTATGAAGCCAATATTGGGCTAAGGGTTTACCCGTGGCGGCCTCGGATTGGGCGATTTCATTTTCATGGTGAGGAAAAATCAAATCATTCCCCCCCACGTGCAAATCAATGGTTTCCCCTAAAAATTCCCGTACCATGGCGGAACATTCAATGTGCCACCCTGGCCGCCCCGATCCCCAATCGGAATCCCAGGCCGGTTCTCCGGGCTTAGCCCCTTTCCACAACGCAAAATCAAAGGGATCTCGTTTGATGCGGGTTTCCGGATCGGCCACCGCCACCCGACCACTGGCTCCGACTTGTAAATCCTCTAACTTTCGCCCCGACAACTTGCCATAATCGGTAAACTTTCCCACGGCATAATACACATCCCCATCGGCAGGATAGGCGAACCCTTTGGCTTCTAACTCGGCAATGAGTCGTTTAATGCCATCCAGGGTATGGGTGGCGCGGGGATAAAAATCGGCAGGTTGCACCCCCAACCGTTCCATATCTTCAAAGTAAGCCGCAATAAACCGTTCTGATACGGCTTCCATGGTGCTACCCTCTTGCACTGCCCGGTTAAGAATTTTGTCGTCAATATCGGTAAAATTTTGCACATACCGCACCCTGTACCCCGACCATTGCAGGTAACGCCGCACCAGATCCCAGGTAATGCAAGTCCGGGCATGGCCCAGATGACAATAGTCATAAACCGTGATGCCGCAGCAGTACATTTTCACCACCCCGCCCTGTAACGGTTGAAATTCGGTTTTTTTGCGGGTGAGGGAGTTGTACAGATGGAGGGTCATAGGATCAACGGCAAAATCAACAGCAGATCTATTATTGTCTGTTATCGAAACACTGGGCCGAAAATCCTGTCGTTGACACATCGGGGGAATATTTAGCACCGTTTGGCATTGACCCCCTGGGGACCCTCCTAGAATCGGACTGATTCTGGATATTAATCGCTGGATTCGGGGAACATCAACCTGGATTGGTCACGGCGATCGCCCTATTAGCCACGAAGGCTCAAGATTACGCTATTCTCAGAAGCTAGCTCTCTGATTGGAATTGTTGGGAATTGTAAGTATGGCTCGATTATCAAAGGAATTGCAGCGGTATTTTTTTGAGGAGGAACGGGGAGAAACCGTGAGTTTGGCTCAAATCATTGCCTTAGCCCGAGAAAAGGTTTTTGGCATTGTTTTATTGTTGTTGGCGTTTCCTTCGGCCCTCCCGATTCCAGCCCCCGGCTATTCCACCCCCTTTGGTATTCTTATTTTCTTGATTGCCTTGCAATTGATTATCGGGCGTCAACAATTATGGCTACCTCTGTCCTGGCAACGGAAAACCCTGAAAACAACCACAGCCCAAGGGGTTCTCAAAAAAGGATTACCCTGGTTGCAAAAACTAGAAGCGATCGCCCATCCCCGCTTACCCTTTGTCTGTCAAAATCGGGCGGGACGGACAATTATGGGGTTAACCATTGCCCTGATGGCTATGTCGATGATTTTGCCGATTCCTGGCACCAATACCCTCCCGGCCATGTCGATTTTTGTGACGGCCTTTGGTCTGCAAGAGGATGATGGCTTAATTAGTGCGATCGGAGTACTTTTTTCGGTGCTCATTGCGGTGTTGATGATTTCAGTCATTTATGTATTCTTTAATGGCGGCATGAGTCTTTTGGATGTCATCAAGGATTGGGTCAAGCTGCAATTGGGCGGGGCGTAAATGCCCACTTTGGGGACGGACTGAACAGGATCAAATGGAAAGGTTGTGCCGAAACCATAATTGCTTAACCAAGCTAGACCCTGTTGAACATTGGTTACTCCCCCTTGGGCGAAATATTGCCAGAGGTGATGGGCGGCCTTAAGGGGCACCGTGGATTGGCTGATCAGTTCCGGGTCGGGGCGATCATCCCCAGGAAGGACGAATAGGCATAATTCCGGGTGCTGACTGGCCAATTCCTTGACCACTTCTAACCCATAGGACCAATAGGAACGTCCCCCCAAAAGACGCAACACAATCACCCGGGCCTGGCTTAAAACCTGTTCGACATAGTCATCAATGGAAAACGCCTGTTGCAAATTTAGTAAGTTACACACCCGTAGGGCAGGAAATTGGGGGGGAAGGTGGGGCAAGGCACTGGCGATCGCCTGAATATCGGTGTCGGCGGCGGTGAGTATAATCATCGGGGCGGGGGTTTGTTCAACCATAACCACGCCGTCAGTGTCGGGAGTCCAACCACCAGGGAGGGTTGCAAGACGGTGCATAATGGAACCTTATTCTTTAGAAATGCTTAGATTTTTGAGCCATTTGTGGAAGTCTAGGCATGATAAGAACTGAACCCCTTGCAGCAAGGTTACTGGATTTTGTTGTTAAGGTCAGTGCTCAATCTGGCATGATACCTGCTTTTTCCCCCACGTTTCGTCGTCTGTTACCCACTGTCACCTTTGAGCGTCTGCTTCGTTTTTGGCAATCTTTGGCAGATCGGGGAGGAGAACGGGTGCAATATGTTGATGGTGTGCTCCCCACCAGTTTCAAACCCCCTCGACCCGCATCGGCATTAACGGCTGATTCCGATCATCGCTTTGCTCTGTTGACGAGTCCCGGTCAGCAAGCATTACTCGAAGGTGAACAAATGTCACCCCATCATCATGCGGTGTCGATTACCTTTGCCCCAGGGGCGATCGCCGATTTCATCGACAAACATGACTTACGCAAAAACATCAACATGGTTTGGGATGGGCCGACGCCGTCTCCCCAGGCCAACATATCAGAACAATTAATGCTGGGTTTGTTAGAAATCCTCAACAGTGACAGCACCAGTTTTTCACCGGAACCATCCCTCCAAGATAGCTTGCAAGCTAGTCAGGTCAAGGTTTTAAGTCAGGTCATTGCCCAGATTCGCCAAAGCTTAGACCTACCTATGATCCTCAATGCTGCTGTGACGGCAGTTCAAAAGTTTTTATTTGTTGATCGCCTGGTTATTTATCAATTTCACTCTGGCCCATTGCGTCAAGCCAATACGGTTCATTGTGCTGATAGTGCTGATTCTCAGTCCACTAAACCACGACAACAATATGGAGAAATCACCTATGAAGCCCGGCGATCGCCAGACATTTCTAGTATGTTGAATTTGATCACCGAAAATGATTGTTTTTCCCAGGTCTTAAGTTACGAACAAAAATTTTTGAAGGGCGCCATTATTGCCGTTAATGATATTGAAGTTCAATATTCTTCATCCTATTGCTTGATGGATCTATTACAACAATACCAAGTGCGAGCTAAACTCG
>JBJOGT010000378.1:0-10847 GCA_046048115.1 Cyanobacteriota bacterium
TGCTTTTTTCCGTATTTTCATTTTCATCTCTCTCTGACCAAGCCCAGAGATTCGATCACCACCATGACTCAACGACTGAAAACCCTTTATCAACAGACCATTCTGCCTAAATTACAGGAAGAATTTGGTTATACCAACGTCCATCAAGTCCCCAAATTGACAAAAGTTACCGTTAACCGAGGACTAGGGGAAGCCTCTCAGAATGCTAAAGCCTTGGAGTCGTCTCTCAGTGAACTGGCAACAATTACAGGACAAAAACCGGTGGTTACCCGCGCCCGCAAGGCGATCGCCGGTTTCAAAATCCGTGAAGGGATGCCCGTAGGGGTGATGGTTACCCTGCGTTCCGAGCGGATGTATGCTTTTCTAGATCGTCTAATTAACCTTGCCCTGCCCCGAATTCGGGATTTTCGAGGAATTAGCCCCAATAGCTTTGATGGTCGAGGCAATTACAGTTTAGGGATTCGAGAACAACTCATTTTTCCCGAAATCGATTACGACACCATCGATCAAATCCGGGGTATGGATGTCTCCATTATCACCAGCGCCAAAACCGACGAAGAAGGTCGTGCCCTCCTCAAAGCCCTAGGAATGCCCTTTAAAAGTTAATCAGTGGCGGCTCAGCGTGATGATTGATAACCGACTTTCCCTTTATCAATTTGCCTGAATCATCATCCATTAGGAGAATCACCAGAAGGAATAATGGCTTCAACAGACACAATTTCCGACATGCTTACCCGCATCCGCAATGCCTGCGCGGTAAGACATCGCACCACCGAAGTGCCCACCACCAAAATGACCCTTAGTATTGCCAAAGTGCTTAAAAGTGAAGGGTTTATCGAAGACTATGCCGAAACGGGGGAGGGGATTAAACGGACCTTGGTTTTAACCCTGAAATACAAAGGCAAAACCCGTCAGCCCTTGATCAATACCCTCAAACGGGTTAGCAAACCCGGTCTACGGGTCTATGCCCCTAGTAAGCAGATTCCAAAAGTATTAGGCGGCATCGGCATCGCCATCGTTTCCACCTCCCATGGCATCATGACGGATCGAGATGCTCGTCGTCAGGGGATTGGGGGCGAAATTCTTTGTTACATCTGGTAGTCATTGGTCGAAGACTAGCCATTTATCCTAATTTATTGTTTAAACTTTTACGCGAAAAAATTACGCTTATGTCACGTATCGGCAAACGCCCTATTTCCGTTCCGGCAAAGGTCAGCGTTGAGATCACAGGACTTCATGTGAGCATTAATGGACCCAAAGGAACCCTTAATCGCACCCTACCGGATAAAATTACTGTTGCCCACGAAGGGGAAACCCTAACCGTTACCCGTCAGGATGAATCCCGCACAGCCCGTGAGCGCCACGGATTGGTCCGCACCCTTGTCGCCAATATGGTAGATGGTGTCGCCCAGGGATTTGAGCGCCGCCTTGAAATCCAAGGGGTCGGTTACCGGGCCCAAGCCCAAGGCAACAAATTAACCCTCAATGTGGGCTACAGTAAGCCCGTTGAAATGACCATGCCCCAAGGCATTGAAGTCAAAGTTGAAAACAACACCCAGGTTATTCTTTCTGGCATTGATAAGGAACTTTTGGGTAATACGGCGGCTAAAATTCGAGCTGTCCGTCCCCCTGAACCCTACAAGGGCAAAGGCATTCGCTACCAAGGTGAATATGTCCGTCGTAAAGCTGGCAAGACAGGGAAGAAATAAACTATGAAAGATTCACGCAAATCCGCAACCCAACGCCGTCACCGTCGCCTTCGTCGTCATTTATCGGGGACAAGTGAACGTCCTCGTTTGGCAGTGTTTCGCTCCAATACCCATATCTATGCTCAAGTAATTGACGATGTGGCCCAACATACCTTAGCCGCAGCTTCAACCCTTGATCCTGATGTCAAAAAAGCGTTGTCTTCTACGGCTACCTGCGACGCTTCTGCGGAAGTGGGCAAATTAGTGGCCCAACGGGCGATCGCCAAAGGCATTGAACAGGTCGTCTTTGACCGGGGTGGAAAACTTTACCACGGTCGGGTAAAAGCGCTAGCAGAAGCGGCCCGGGAAGCCGGTCTCAATTTCTAAATGAACAAACCTTTCTAGCAACCCAGGAAATTATTATGGCAAAACGTCGTAAAACCAGTCGCGCCAAAAAAGAAGACACTAACTGGCAAGAACGGGTCATTCAGATTCGTCGGGTCAGCAAAGTAGTCAAAGGCGGTAAAAAACTCAGCTTTCGGGCGATCGTGGTCGTTGGCAATGAAAGCGGCCAAGTCGGTGTAGGGGTCGGGAAAGCCGGCGATGTCATCGGTGCTGTCCGTAAAGGCGTCGCCGACGGCAAAAAGCAACTCATTGATGTGCCCCTGACCAAAGCCAACTCCATAACCCACATCACCAACGGGGTTTCAGGGGGAGCAAAAGTAGTGGTTCGTCCCGCCGCCCCAGGGACTGGGGTAATCGCTGGGGGAGCCGTCAGAACAGTATTGGAATTAGCCGGCGTCAAAAATATTTTGGCGAAGCAACTAGGATCCAACAATCCCCTTAACAATGCCCGAGCCGCCATCAATGCCCTAGAAACCCTCCGTACCTTTTCTGAAGTTGCCGAAGAGCGCGGTCTCCCCGTCGAGCATCTTTACGGCTAAAGCAGCATTCGACGTACCGATGGTCGATTTTTTTAATTCTTTGTGAACTTATTTTAGATATTAGCCATGAATTTGAGTGAACTCTCTCCAAAAGACGGTGCCAAAAAACGCCGTCGCCGGGTCGGGCGCGGTATTGCCGCCGGCCAGGGGGCCAGTTGTGGATTTGGGATGCGGGGCCAAAAATCGCGCTCAGGAACAGGAACCAAAGCCGGATTTGAAGGAGGACAAATGCCTCTCTATCGCCGCCTACCCAAACTCAAACACTTTCCACTCTATAACCCCAAACATTTCACCATCATCAACATTGGTAAATTAGCAGATCTAGCGCCAAATTCCGTTGTCACCCTAGACAGCCTAATGGAAGCAGGGATCATTACCAGTAATGATGGCCCCCTAAAAATTCTTGGGGCCGGGGATCTCAGCGTTGCCCTGACAGTTCACGGAGCATGCAGTCAATCAGCAAAGGCAAAAATTGAAGCCGCTGGTGGCAGTGTTGTCATTAATGACTAAGGGAATTTACCCCATTCTTGCTAACCGAATAGGCGATAATAGGGTCATTCATTAGTTAGTCATTTGATAATTTGCACGATAACCAGGTATAGATAGATGGTCGTAAGTCGAGATAAAGCCCCCTCTGCCCAAGAAACGTTCTTGCAGATGGCACAAGCGGCTGGCCTTAGGGGTCGGCTGCTTATTACTATTGGGCTGCTTATTTTAGTTCGTTTAGGGATTTTTATTCCCGTTCCAGACATTGATCGTCAAGCCTTTGCCCAGGCAATTACCGATAACTCTGTCATTGGTTTTTTAAACATTTTTACCGGGGGCGGGATTTCTACCATCGGCATTTTTGCCCTGGGAATTTTGCCCTATATTAATGCCTCCATTATTATGCAACTCCTGACAGCGGCAATCCCTGCTCTGGAAGATTTGCAAAAAAATGAAGGGGAAGCAGGACGGCGAAAAATTTCCCAATACAGTCGGTATATTGCCTTTGGTTGGTGCATCATCCAAGGGGTCGGTCTGACAGTGGGGCTTTTACGTCCCTATGCCATCAATTATGGCCCCTTATTTGTGATTCAAACCGTCCTTGCCATTACCGCTGGTTCCATGTTCGTGATGTGGATTTCAGAATTGATTACTGAGCGGGGCATTGGAAACGGCGCTTCACTGTTGATTTTTGTCAATATTGTGGCTACCCTTCCCCAAACTCTGGGCCAGACCATCGAATATGCCCAGTCCGGTGGTCGGGAATCGATTACCGCCGTGGTATTGCTGATGGTGGTCTTTTTGGTAATGATTGTGGGGATTGTGTTTGTCCAAGAAGGCACTCGCCGCATTCCCATCATTTCTGCTCGACGTCAGGTGGGTAAACGGCTTTATCGGGAACGTACCAGTTATTTGCCGCTCCGTCTGAACCAAGGGGGGGTGATGCCGATTATTTTTGCTTCGGCGGTTTTGATTCTGCCCTCTTCTTTGGCTGGGTTTGCCAACAGTAACCAGGGCCTAGGAGGGTTTGGTCAAGTATTAATTCAGGTGGCCAATGCGCTGCGCCCAGGGACTTGGGTTTATACGATTGTCTATTCCTTAATGATTTTCTTCTTTAGCTATTTTTATGCGAGTTTGATTGTCAATCCGGAAGATGTTTCTAAAAACCTCAAAAAAATGGGATCGAGTATTCCGGGTATTCGCCCTGGTAAAAAAACGGAGCAGTATTTAGAGGGGGTCTTAAATCGGCTGACTTTTTTAGGGGCAATCTTCTTAAGTTTTGTAGCAACAGTTCCCATTTTTGTGGAACGGGCAACGGGGGTAACCACGTTTCAAGGTCTGGGGGCAACGTCTCTGTTGATCTTGGTTGGGGTTGCTATTGATACCGCAAAACAAATTCAAACTTATGTAATTTCCCAACGTTATGAAGGGATGATTAAACAACCGTAGGTTTATCTGAGTCTGGTAGGCAGGACAATTTCACTGCTGAATCAGTCTCACAGATTAAATCAAACAGTGCGGTTGAGGAAAGCCCAAAAAGGCAGTTCCTTGACCGCTTTTTTTCTAGGAGTTTTTAACACATTATGGCTATGGCTAAAGGTTTAATTTTTCTTGGGGCGCCAGGATCGGGTAAAGGCACCCAAGCTCAGGGCTTAGCAGAACAACTAGCGATTCCCCATATTTCCACGGGGGATATGCTTCGTCAGGCGATCGCCGATGGGACTGAATTAGGAAATCAAGCAAAGGCCTATATGGACAAAGGGGAGCTAGTGCCCGATCAACTGATTTTGGGCATGATTGAAGAACGCCTCGGTTATCCAGACGCCAAAACAGGCTGGATCCTAGACGGGTTTCCCCGTAATGTTACCCAAGCTATCTTTCTTGATGAACTGTTAGTCAACATTGGGCATCGTACCCAATGGGCCATTAACCTCAAAGTCCCCGATGAAATCATTGTGGAGCGTTTATTGGCGCGGGGAAGAGCCGATGATAACGAAGCCACCATTCGTCGTCGTCTATTAGTCTATGGGGAGCAAACCGCCCCCCTGATTGCCTATTTCCAACAACAGGGCAAACTTTATGCCATTGACGGCAACCAAGCTATTGAACAGATTTCGGCAGAATTACAACAATTAACGACCAATTTAAAATCACCAAAACCATAACGAACAGACGGGCGCTCTTAGTATTTTCTTGTTTTAGTAAGACCGTCGCTGTTCAACAGCTAACCCCATATTTGTTATGATAGATGACGGTGATTTTATCACTGTTCGGTTTTCGCGGTTATTTTTTTTTGATTTTTGGAGGCTGTCACCCGCTTGTCTAAACAAGATTTAATTGAAATGGAAGGAACGGTTATGGAATCGTTACCCAATGCCATGTTTCGGGTTGATCTCGATAACGGCTTTAATGTTTTAGCCCATATCTCCGGCAAAATTCGCCGTAACTACATCAAAATTCTACCCGGCGATCGCGTCAAAGTTGAACTGACTCCCTATGATTTAACCAAAGGCCGCATAACTTACCGATTAAAAAACAAAAAGTAAGTTTTTGCCGACAAGATAACGGGAATGATTACCGCCAAGGGAAAAATCCTAAACTTGATATGACATGAGCACAATAACTTGTTATAATTAAGAGCTTGCAGTGTTGCCAACAAAAAATCAGGCATGAAAGTTAGAGCCTCCGTTAAAAAGATGTGTGATAAGTGCCGCGTTATTCGCCGGCGCGGTCGAGTGATGGTTATCTGTTCTGCTAACCCAAAGCACAAACAACGCCAAGGTTAGCGGTTCCACCGTTAATGACCATCACAATTTGTTTTAATTCCTACTCCATAAATTTATTGAACTTATAGAGGAAAATCAACGTGGCACGGATAGCTGGTGTTGACCTGCCTCGGGATAAGCGGGTGGAAATCGCCCTTACTTACCTTTACGGCATTGGTCTATCCCGATCTCATGAAATCTTAGCGGCAACGGGAGTCAATCCTGACGTCCGCGTTAAGGACTTGAGCGATGAAGATGCGCTCAAGCTCCGGACTTACATCGACGAAAATTATGAGATCGAAGGGGATCTCCGTCGTTGGGAAGCAATGAATATTAAGCGCCTTGGAGATATTGGCACCTACCGTGGTCGCCGCCATCGTCAAGGTCTGCCTGTGCGCGGGCAGAGAACCAGAACCAATGCTAGAACCCGTCGAGGTCGCCGCTTAACCGTTGCTGGTAAAAAGAAAGCTCCGGCGAAGAAATAATCTTCCCCTCTTATCTGTTCTCTTTATTTAAGCCTTCCATCGATTATTATGGCGCGTCCTACCAGAAAAACTGGGCCCAAAAAACAAAAAAAGAATGTCCCTAGCGGGGTGGCCCACATTCAATCCACATTTAACAACACCATTGTTACCATTTCCGATCTCAGGGGAGATGTTATTTCTTGGGCTTCCGCTGGTTCCAGTGGCTTCAAAGGTGCTAAAAAAGGTACTCCCTATGCAGCGCAAACCGCTGCAGATTCTGCGGCTCGTCGAGCTATGGAGCAGGGAATGCGGCAGTTAGAAGTCATGGTCAGTGGTCCTGGGGCAGGGCGGGAGACCGCTATTCGCGCTCTCCAAGGGGCCGGATTAGAAATTACCCTAATTCGGGATGTGACCCCCATTCCTCACAATGGTTGTCGTCCCCCAAAACGACGCCGCGTTTAGGACTTATGGGTAACCTACCGTGAAGAAGGGAAACTGCAATTTTCGATTCTTCACAATCAACCAGCCTACTAGGGTAAATTACAATTTCCTCTGACTGAGATAGCGTCGGTCAAGCTATTAAACGGAGATACAAGGGAGGTCGCGCTTGTGGCGCAATTTCAAATTGAGTGCGTGGAATCCAGCACCAAAAAAAATCAACAGCAGTATAGCAAATTCGCCCTTGAACCCCTAGATCGGGGGCAAGGAACCACTGTGGGTAACGCCCTCAGACGGGTTTTATTGTCTAACTTGCCAGGGGCTGCTGTTACGGCCATTCGTATTGGCGGGGTTAATCATGAGTTTGCAACCATTCCAGGCGTTCGAGAGGATGTTTTGGAAATTATGTTAAACATGAAAGAACTCGTCCTCAAAAGCTATTCTGACCAACCCCAGATCGGTCGGTTGGTGGCAGTTGGCCCTGCTACTGTAACCGCAGCTCAGTTTGAAGTGCCTTCAGAAGTTGAGATTATTGATCCTAACCAATATATTGCAACTTTAGCCGAAGGGGCCAAGCTGGAGATGGAATTTCGGGTCGAGCGGGGTATCGGCTATCGCGTGATTGAACGGGGTAAGGATGAAAATTCCTCCCTCGATTTTCTGCAAATTGATGCTATTTTTATGCCGGTCACCAAGGTGAATTACACCATTGAGGATATTCGTCTAGATGGGTCTAGCCCCAAGGATCGATTGATCTTAGATATCTGGACAAATGGTAGTATTCAACCCCGGGAAGCGCTTTCGGAAGCATCAGATATCATTGCCAATTTATTCATTCCATTAAAGGATTTAAATGAGTTGGAAACGGCCCATAATGATTATCAAGATGAGGTAAATCCTGAAAGCCAAATTCCCATTGAGGAACTGCAACTGTCTGTCCGCGCTTACAATTGCCTAAAGCGAGCACAGATTAATACGGTGGCAGATTTGCTGGAATACAGCCAAGAGGATTTGTTGGAAATCAAGAATTTTGGTCTGAAATCCGCGGAGGAAGTGATCGAAGCGTTGCAAAAACGGCTGGGGATCACGCTGCCCCATGAAAAAGCGAAGACTTAATTGAGTCATCAATTTTAATAATGGAGCAGATAAACAAGTTTCTCTTCTATTGTTAACGGCGATATTAGGGAAACTTTTCCTGAGTTAAAAATATTTAATTATCTGGTTTCTTTCATTTCTCGATTAGGAGTTAACCATTATGCGACATAGATGCCGAGTCCCCCAGTTGGGGAAACCTGCGGATCAGCGAAAAGCTTTACTCCGGGCCTTGACTACGGAGTTAATCCGTCATGGGCAGATTAAAACCACAAAAGCTAGGGCGAAGGCTGTCCGCGCTGAAGTGGATCGGATGATTACCCTTGCGAAGGATGGCTCTTTGTCGGCTCGGCGGCGGGCCTTGGGCTATCTTTATGACAAGCCGACGGTTCACGCTTTATTTGCGGATGCACCAACCCGTTATAAAAACCGCAATGGTGGCTATACCCGCATTATTAGAACCCTACGTCGGCGGGGGGATAATGCTGAAATGGCAGTGATCGAGCTGGTCTAGGGACGGCGATTAGGGTAATCCATGACGACAGTATCTTCTAGTTCGGCTAAGCAGCGGGTAGTCCTAGTGATTCAATATCTGGGCACACGCTTTCATGGTTGGCAACGTCAGCCCCGTTTCTCCACTATCCAAGGGGAGATTGAGCAGGCGATCGCCGAAGTTGTGGGTCAACCCGTGACTCTCCATGGGGCAGGACGAACGGATGCTGGGGTTCATGCCGCTGCTCAAGTAGCCCATTTTGACGATCCCATTGGGCAAATTCCCGCGTTACGCTGGGGTAAAGTACTGAATGGATTACTGCCGGATGATATTTTTATCCGGGGGTCTGCCCAAGTGCCCTTTGATTGGCATGCTCGTTTCTCAGCGTTATGGCGTCGTTACCGTTACAGCATCTACACTGAGCAATGGCCTAACGTTTTTTTGCATGGATTGAGTTGGCACTATTACCGAGCGCCTTTACGGGAAGCCGACATCCAATCCGCCATGGAACCGCTATTAGGGAAACATCATTTAGCTGCCTTTCATCGAGCGGGATCTTCCCGACCTCATTCTTGGGTAGAGGTGCAAGGGGTTAACTGTTACCGCCAGGGGCCAATGCTTTATTTAGAAATTCAAGCCAATGGTTTCTTGTATGGCATGGTACGGCTGTTGGTGGGTTTACTGGTGGAGGTGGGTAGCGGTCAGCGGAGTTTAGCCGACTTTACTGATCTTTGGGTCAATCAACGCCGGGACTTGGTCAAATACGCCGCCCCGCCCCAGGGGTTGTGTTTATTGCGGGTCGGCTATGATCACTTTCCCTTTCCCCCCTCCCTGTGGTTTGACACCCATCCCCTTTTTAGTCTCTCAACTTCAACGGGATGACCATCTGAATTATTCCTCGTTATTAAGCGATGGTATTTTTGAAAACTATGAACAAAACTGTATTACCAACCCCCGAGACCCTTAATCCCCAATGGTATGTCATTGATGCGGCGGGTCAGCGCCTAGGGCGTTTAGCAACTGAAGTTGCCATGATTTTACGGGGCAAAAATAAGCCCAACTTTACACCCCACATGGACACGGGGGATTTTGTCATTATTATTAATGCTGAAAAAATTGAAGTCACCGGCAGAAAGCGGGAGCAGAAATTGTATCGTCGCCATTCCGGTCGCCCCGGTGGGATGAAGGAGGAAACCTTTGAAAAACTCCAAGTCCGTTTGCCAGAGCGCATTGTAGAGTCTGCCATCCGGGGGATGTTACCCAAAAATAGCCTGGGTCGTAAATTATTCACCAAACTAAAAGTTTATGCAGGGCCAAATCATCCCCACGCTGCCCAACAGCCGGAAACCCTGATTGTTAATACCATTCCCGCAGGAGATAACTAATGCAAGCTACAAATTCCAGCAATAAAGTCGTCTATTGGGGCACTGGCCGACGTAAAGCGGCGATCGCCCGAGTCCGTCTCGTGCCGGGGAACGGCGAAGTCATCGTCAACGGCAAACCTGGCGAAATTTACTTCAACCGCATCGCCAACTACATGCAAGGACTGAAAGCCCCCCTAGAAACCCTGGGATTAGAAGGGGATTACAATATTTTAGTTAATGCCCACGGTGGTGGTCTGACGGGCCAAGCCGATGCCGTCAAACTAGGGGTCGCCCGCGCCCTCTGTCAACTGTCCCCGGAAAATCGTCAACCGTTGAAAGCGGAAGGCTATTTAACCCGTGATCCCCGGGCCAAAGAACGGAAAAAATATGGTCTCCATAAAGCCCGTAAAGCGCCCCAATACTCCAAACGATAATAGGATATTATTACTATGCCAAAAACTGACATTCACCCCACCTGGTACCCTGACGCCAAGGTTATCTGTAACGGCGAAGTGGTTATGACTGTAGGTTCCACTCAACCCGAAATTAACGTTGAAATCTGGTCTGGCAATCATCCCTTTTACACCGGTACTCAAAAAATCATTGACACTGAAGGCCGTGTTGACCGCTTTATGCGTAAATATGGCATGAAGGAAAAAAATGACGGTGGCAGCAAGAAAAAGAAATAGTGTTAGAACCCTGTGACAATTACTTTTCCTTGGGGATTATTTTGAGTCAACTTTTAGGTTTACCTACCAGGCTGTTGTTATAAGCAGTCTGTTTTTTTGCAATAAGGTGATTGCCATCAAAGAAAGTACCCACATTCCGTACGGAAAAAGAAGGCAACATCTCAAAAGGTGAGGGTTGACAAAATCTAAGGGGGTTATGTGGGCAAAGGGAGAGGAAACAGTTGAAGGATCTGTTGTTGAAGAATATCGGGAAGGTAAGAAATAAAGGGGTCGCCCCGAAATCCGGAGCAAAAATAATGCCAAAAGGAAATGCCCAGTTTACGACAATACCTTCGCCAAACTAGAGGGTGGTTCCGGGCGCAGGAATGGGATGTATAGCGCCTAAATTAGCCACACGGGTTAAGATGGATGGCAATAAAATAGG
>JBJOGT010000379.1:0-5681 GCA_046048115.1 Cyanobacteriota bacterium
CAAGAATCTTCTGGCGGAATTCTACTTGGTATGGCTTCATTTGCAACTTGCCTAGATCAATCTGGTTTACACCTATTCTTTATACCTCACTGAGCCGAAAAACGCTATATTTCTTGTACGCATAAAAATAATAGTATATATGTATTATTTGTTACCGTTTGAATTTGGGATTGCTGACTCTACTGGCTCTTTAGCTCGTTTTGACAGCCTTGCATTCCCAAAAAAATCAAATAGGGATCATAAATCAACTGGATGGGATGTCCCGTCACCATTGTCTCTAATCCCTGTTCCAACAATTTTCCGTCCCCTCCCGTTAATAACACCGGACTTTTGGGAAAACGGGTCATCCACGCCTGAATATAATCCTGTAACCCTGCTAAAACCGTATAGAGAATACCGCTCTGGATGGCATCCGGCGTATTCATCCCCCACCGGGGCGGTAACTGATTCGGTAAAGATACCAGGGGCAAAGCCCCCGTGCGATCGCCGAGGGAATGGAGTTGTAAACCCAAACCGGGAAGAATTGCGCCGCCGATTAAACACCGTTGATCATCTACAGCGGTTAAGGTTAAGGCCGTTCCCCCATCAATGACTAAACAGGGAAAGCCATAGGTCATGCCTGCCCCCAAGGCCGCCAAAGCCCGGTCAATACCCAGGGTGGGATATAGATTTTTTAAGGGAATATTCTCTAGGGTTAACATCCGGGGCTGATAGGTTAACCAATGATCGGTTTGGGACGGGACAACGGAGGCGACAACGAAGGGCACTTTTCCGAGCAGCGGTGATAAATCTTCCGGCGCAATCGTGGGGGAGGTCTGCCAAGTTTGTTGGATTTGATGATTTTGAAATTTTGCCCAATGGAGGTGGGAATTACCAATCATTAAAGCTAACCAATTATCTGCCGGGACTGTTCTTAGCATCCTTTGTTACGTCGAAATAGCGGCGCATTGCTTAACCAAAATCTAGGCGATCGCCAAATCAAGGATTCGGAAAAAAGGCGAATTTACCCAATAGCCCTAATAAACCTCCTACCAAGGCGAAGAGAATCCCGACCAACCAGCCCGTTACGCTCTCAACTCGCTTTTCGCTATTTTCCACCCGCTTATCTAATCCCGCTAGTTTTGCATCAAGGGTCGCCATTTGCCCGGAAAGTTTGCTGTCAAGCTTGTCAATGCGCCCTGATAATCGTTCCTCAAGGGCTTCAACTTGCCCAGATAATTTTTCCTGATTGAGTTTTAATCCGATAATTTCGCCATCAAGCCGATTAAAGCCAGCGGAAATTAGGTCTTTTAATTCTTTCAAATCTGAATCGGTGATGGTGGCCATAGGAAAAACCGTTGATTGAGTCAGAATAAGGGGGCGCAAAGCTTATTACTTCTTAGGTTAGCGGAAAGTTAGACCCCCTAGATTCCTCATGGACGGGGAAAACCTCCCTGAAAATCGCTGTTAACTGCGATACACTACACAAAAAACCTTTCCCCTAGCTCCGGAGTTGAAGATGGTTGCCACACCTTTGCCGACCCAAAAACGCCTTTCTACCCAAACCCAGGCGATCGCCGACGATACCATTGCCATTCGGTCATTGGATTGGGACCGGGATCGGTTTGATATTGAATTTGGTTTGCAAAATGGTACTACCTATAATTCCTACCTCATTCAAGGGGATAAGGTTGCCCTGGTGGACAGTTCCCACGAGAAATTTCGCCAGTTGTACTTAGATCTACTGACGGGGTTAATTGATCCGACCCGGATTGATTACTTGATTGTCAGCCACACGGAACCGGATCACAGTGGCTTAGTGAAAGATATTTTGCAGCTTGCGCCCCAAATTACTGTCGTTGCCACCAAAGTGGCGTTGCAGTTTCTCGATAACTTCGTTCACCAACCCTTTAAACGCATTCAAGTAAAAAGCGGCGATCGCCTGGATTTGGGGCGAGGGCATCATTTGGAATTTGTTAGTGCGCCCAATTTGCATTGGCCGGACACCATGCTGACCTATGATCCCGCTACGCAAACCCTATTTACCTGCGATGTGTTTGGGATGCATTACTGCTCCGATGCCTTATTTGATGAGGATCTGGGCAAAATTGAGCCGGATTATCAATTTTATTACGACTGTTTAATGGGGCCCAATGCCCGGTCTGTGCTGGCCGCCATGAAACGCATGGACGATTTAGGGGAAATCACCACCGTCGCCAATGGCCATGGCCCCCTATTGCGCCATAACGTCACCGAATTATTGCACCGTTACCGCCATTGGAGTGAAAGCCAAAGTAAGGCCGAAAAAACAGTGGTGGTCTTTTATGTGGCGGATTATGGCTACGGCGATCGCCTTTCCCAGGCCATTGCCAAGGGCATTACCAAAACGGGCATTGGGGTGGATATGGTGGATCTGAGTGCCGCTGACCCCCAGGAAATCAATGAAATGGTGGCCCATGCCAGTGGCATTGTTTTAGGGATGCCGCCCCTGAACGCCAATAGCGACATCAGCACCAACTTTGGCACCGTATTGGCCGCCGTTAATCCCAAGCAAACCTTCGGCTTGTATGAATCCTATGGCGGCAACGATGAACCCATTGATCCCCTGCGGACAAAATTTTTAGACCTGGGGCTACGGGAAGGGTTCAAGGTCATTAAGGTCAAAGACACCCCCAGCGAAAACACCTATCAACTCTGTGATGAATCAGGGACAGATTTAGGACAGACCCTGGCCCAGGCTGCCAAAATCAAAAAACTCAAATCCCTCGATAATGAACTAGAAAAGGCGATCGGTCGCATCAGCGGCGGGCTTTACATTATCACCGCCCAAAAAGGGGAAGTGAAGGGGGCCATGTTAGCCTCCTGGGTGTCCCAAGCCAGTTTTACCCCGCCGGGTTTCACCGTCGCCGTGGCCAAAGACCGGGCGATCGAATCCCTGCTCCAAGTCGGCGATCGCTTTGTGTTAAATATTTTGGAAGAGGGCAACTATCAACCGTTAATGAAGCATTTCCTCAAACGCTTTCCCCCCGGGGCTGACCGCTTTGCCGGGGTCAACATCCAAACGGCCACCAATGGTTCCCCCATTTTGAACGATGCCCTCGCTTATTTGGAATGTGAAGTGAGCAGTCGGATGGAATGCAGTGATCACTGGATTGTTTACAGCACCGTCACCCATGGACGGGTGGCCAAAGCGGAGGGCTTAACGGCGGTTCACCACCGCAAAGTGGGCAATTATTATTAACTGTTCTGCTAGCCATCCCCTCTCAACTCCGCCACCGTAGGGTTTTCGGTTGTAACGGATTGACAAAATCACGGTCTTCCGCCCAGGCTTGTTCATATTCCTGCTTGAGGCGGAAATACCATTTGGCTTGGGTATCTGCATCGTCGATCAACATTAAGGCCGGATCAAACGCTAACCCTTCCTGTTGTTTTTCCACGATCGCCAAGTCTTGATCCATAAATTGGCGGGTAAGGTAGACCAAAATCGGTTTAAAGGGGGTTAACCAAGGCATTGTCCAATAAATACTTTGGTGAACCTCGCACCGGAATTCATCAATGGGGGAAATGACCGTTAATAAACAAACCGTATGGCGATCGCCGTGGAGAATTTCAACCCGGATCGTGGGCAATGCAAACGTAATTTCAATACTGACTTTTTTCCCCAATAACTTATAGGGACGGGCACTGTAGGGCATCGTATAGGGCACTAAGCGAAAACCCATTTCCGTCGGCTCATAGGGCTTTTCCTTGATGCGAAATTGATGGTTTCCCGCCCGCCACCACCAAGCATTATGGACATAGGGGCCATGGGCCGGGTCCATTAAACCAATAACAGCCTGATCGACATGGCAATTAAACAAAAATTGTTCAGCAACCTGGGGAAAAACATTACCGAAGTAGGGAACGCTAGGCACAGGGGGCAAATCCCCATCCCTGGGCGGATGGAGAGGATCATAGGCAATAAAAACCCAAATATTACCTTGCACTTCTTGACAGGGATAGGGGGGAACCCGAACTCGGTCAAATTTAAAATTTTCAGGGTCCGCCAGGGAGGGAATTTCACTGCATTTGCCACTGGCGGAGTCAAATTTCCAGCCATGGTAACAACAACACACCTGATCCTGGTCTAAGTGACCATAACTTAACGGAATACCACGGTGGGGACAAATATCCCGCAATGCAAAAACCGAGCCATCCCCCCGACGACCCACCAGTAATTTTTCGCCTAATAACTGCTTACCCACTATTTTGCCTGCTTTCAAAGCACGACTAGGCAGAGCAATGTACCAGAAATTACGTAACAATTTATCCATGCGAGCAGTGCAAACAGGGCAAGGAAAGCATTCTGACCATCTGACGACAACAGACCAAGAAATAGTTGCTTGGGTCAGCAATAATTTCCAATGTAGATCACATTCTCCCTTGAGTTCACCACGTTATAACATTTGAGGAACCTTGAGAAGGATTAATGTCTCCTCGGCATTGCCGCCAAATCCCATGGCAGGTCTTTCCCAATCCACCGATTAAACTCAACTAGTCCATTGGCAACGAGTTTTCCCCCAGTACCCTCTCAGTCTAGGAACCCTGATATCATGTGGCAACTTCCCCAAAGTTATCTGAAAAAATGGCAAATTCTTCGCAGTTGTCTTGTCCTAGATAATCCTTGGTGTCGTGTCAAGCAAGATGTCGTGCAATTGCCTGGGGGCACGGTGATTGATGACTACTTTGTGAATCTCCGCCCAGAGATTGTCATGGTATTGGCGCTCACGGAACAGCAAGAGATTATCTTTGTGCGGCAATATCGCCACGGGGTGCAAGAAATTTTGTTGGAATTACCAGCGGGCAATTTTCAGCCAGATCAAGAAAGTCCAGCAATAGCCATGGGGCGTGAGCTAGAAGAAGAAACCGGTTACCAAGCCCAGCAGTTGATTTGTTTGGGGCAAATTTTTGATAATCCAGTCAAGGATCAATCCCGTCTACATCTATTTCTTGCGCCCCAAACCATGGCTACAGGAATAAAAAAATGGGATATCACCGAGGAAATTGAAATTGTGCTGATCCCGATCGCTGAGGTAAAACCCTTGATTTTTAGGGGAGAGATCCGGGTCGCAGGTAGTTTAGCTGCGTTGTTTTTGGGGTTGGAACGGTTACGTGAACTGGGCTTTCTTGCCTAAGAAAAGAATTCCTATGACACTTCCTATGGTAGTAAAACCACTTGGCCTATCTAGGATCAAGATATTTTTCCCATCACAATGGGTCGTGCCACGGAGACTTGGGAGCTAATGAGATGATCCCCTAACAATTTTGCTTTTTATAACAATTTTCCAACGGTTCTGTAGCTTATGTGGCAGTATGATCGAGGAATACCCCACAACTTGCACTGTAATTAGGACATAAATTTATGGCGTTGCAACTCGGAGACGTTGTTCCCGATTTTACCCAAGACTCCAGCGAAGGCCCCATTTCGTTCCATGAATGGGCGGGGGATAGCTGGGTTGTTTTATTTTCCCATCCGGCGGATTACACCCCCGTTTGTACGACGGAGTTAGGAACGGTTGCCGGTCTGAAGTCTGAATTTGACAAGCGGAATGTCAAAGTAATCGCCCTGAGCGTGGATGATGTTGAATCCCACAAGGGTTGGATTAATGATATTAATGAAACCCAAAATACGACGGTTAACTACCCGATTTTGGCCGATGGCG
>JBJOGT010000380.1:0-3691 GCA_046048115.1 Cyanobacteriota bacterium
CGGGGCGGGGGCTGTCGGGGTATTGGGCAAGGGGGGAGTCGGGGAAGTTCCCAACGGATCGGGATTGGCGGGGCGGGGGGGCGGTGCAATTTTGGCTAAACTCCGGGGGGCCGGAGAGGGAAACAGTCGTTGAAATTCTTGAATGCGGGCTGATCTGTCTTCGGGGGCTACATCCCAGAGGGTTTTGTAATAGAAAAAGGCGGTGCCCATTCCTTGCCCTGTGGCTTCCCGCACCTTGGCAGTGACTAAGGGCATGGGAACTTGTTTGGTGGGGAGTCCGGTTAAAATACCGACAGCGGTGGGAATTTTAGTTTTGGCCTCTTGAAATTCAGGCCGACGGATGGGTTCTTGGAAGGTGGGCAGACTGGTGCGATAGACCTGAACCACTACTTCGTCAATGATGCCTTTTCTGATCCAATCGAGCCAATCCTGGAGGAATGTGTTGTAGGCCAGGCGGTAGGTGGCGGGGGATAGGGAAATTAAAATATTGGGCTTTGCGGCTTTGACGGTTGCATTTAACTGGGTCATGAAGTCCGTGATTTTATCTGCTCGCCAGCGAATCCAGTTGGAGTCTTTGGGGTCTGTGGGGGGCGCTTTTTTGGTTTCTTGTCGATAGAGGGCAATGGTATAGGGGTCATAGCCAAATTCGTTGGGCAGGGCGGTGTGGTCGTCAAACTGGATGCCGTCGATGTCGTATTGATTCACCACTTCCATGACCAATTCGGTCATAAATTGCTGTACTTCTGGTCGAAAAGGATTCATCCAAACCACTTCCCCGGCCCCACTAATGGAGGTTTTGCTCCCATCTTGACGTTGGGTTAACCAGGCGGGATGGCGCTTGACCAGTTCGGAAAAAGGCGGAGCCATGAAGCCAAATTCAAACCAGGGTAAGACTAATAATTTTCGGCGGTGGGCTTGGGTAATTAAATCCGCTAGAACGTCTTGTCCTTGATCGCCCCTGGGACTAAAGGGTTGAATGCCTTCCCGTTTGGCGATCGCACTTTCGTAGAGGACATAGCCGGAATTCCAGACCACGGGATAGAGGGTATTAAAATTCAGATCCGCCAGGAGGTTAACCGAGTCTTTGGTGCGGGTTTGATCCATGAAATGCACCGTATCGTTATTGGTAATCCAGACGCCACGAATTTCGGTAAAGGCATTTTGGGCTCCTAGGGGGAAGGGCTGGGCGATCGCCAACGTAACCAATAATCCCACCAAGACATTGAGCCAAAAACCTTGTTTACGCCACTGTCGCAACGGGGGAAAAAAATCGGCGATCGCCATAGTGTAGTATCCAATCCAAAGGTCGAGAATTGTTCCCTATCCTACCGAATTCTGCCCAAAAAACAGTTTTTAACTAACCCTATCGAACGAAAGAGGCAAGCTCTTGTTGGATCAATTTCCATTGCGCTTTGATTTTCCCCGATCGCCAATAATCCTCCGTTATCGCCATCCCGGTTTTAATGTCTGTACATAGACCACTCTGCCAGAGGTAAAAGCCCCCATTCCACACCAATGCGGCTTGGTCACGGTCTGGTAAATCCGCCTGGGGATTACTCAAAAAGTCTTGCCATAATTGCTGATAAGCCGCCCGAGAATCAAGAACGGGATCACCCTGGTTAACGCCGTAGGCATGGGGATTGATCTTTAAATAGGGCGTCTCACCGCCGGGGGGAATTTCGGGTAAGGCCACAATGGTGGTTTGGCTTAAGCGTAAATCAGTACCACCTTCCAGCCCTTTAATTAACAAAAAATCCGTCACTCCCCTTAATTTAAACGCCCCTCGAATCATTTTTTCCGTGGGGGGATGGACATAGCCAATAACGATGCGGGAAGGGCCGCCATAGGGATTCCAGATTAAATCGAGGGTGGCTAAGGGCGGGCGTTTGCCAATTTGATCCCGATAATCGGTGAGGGCTTGGCTGGCGGGGAAATGGCGGGGGGTGTAATAAAAGGTGAAATGGGTTGCTTCTAAAAGCTGACCACAGTCCGACAGGGATAAGGGGCGAAAATCGAGGCCCAAATCGGCCCAAATATCCGTTAAGCCGAGGCCGTATTTCGTGGGCATACAGTCGCCGCCATGCAGAATAACGGGTTGCCCAGCGGCACTCAATAATAGGGCAATCACGGGTAAAAAAGGCATCGTGCGCGATCGCCCGTCATAGGGAACCCCAAAGACCCAAGGAGATTTCGGTAAATCGGGGATTGCTGGGAGGGATTGGGCAAACCCATCGTAGGCGTCTAAAAATCCGGCTAATTCTGCCCCCGTTGGCCGTTTGATCCGATGAGCAATTAAAAAAGCCCCAATTTGGGCCGGCGTTGCCTCGGCATTTAACATCAACCGGGCGGCGATCGCCGCTTCTGATCGGGTTAAATCTTGACTGGTATGTTGTCCGCTGCCGACTTTTTTTAAAAACTCTCGAAATACTTGGCTCATGGGATCAAAAAATTCAATGGGAAATTTAGGACACACGTTATCTATTCTCTACCCCCTAGCTTAGGATCTTTCCCCCCTAGGAACTGTTCTCCCCGCTAATATCTGGCTGATGACCTGTATTTTGCAGAAAGCGCATTTTAATTATGCGTTAGTCATCCATTGATAGGCCATTTCGTAACACGCTTTACAAATTAACCCCAAATCTCTTCGTAACTTGACTACTATTGACCACGCAACAGACCTGCCATGTTATTGCGGTTCAGCAATCGCCCTTTTTCTGCCAACGAGGCCCCTTCGTTATGACCACGGAACAGTTAATCCCTGCCAAATTAAACAAAATCGAAAAAGCCAAAGCGGAAAAACCCGGCCTCGCGGTCAAAGCAGAACTCGCCCAGTTCGCCAAACTGGGTTGGGAGGCGATCGATAAATCAGACTTGGAAATACGGCTCAAATGGTTGGGGATTTTCTTTCGTCCCGTCACCCCCGGCAAGTTTATGTTGCGGTTACGGCTCCCCAATGGTTGTGTCAATAGTCAACAACTCCGGGCCTTGGCTGAGATTATTCAACGCTACGACGAAGATGGCAGTGCCGATATTACCACCCGTCAGAATTTACAATTACGGGGTATTCGCCTAGAAGATATGCCTGCTATTTTTGAAACTTTGGAGCGGGTCGGCCTGACCTCATTGCAATCGGGGATGGATAACGTGCGTAACTTGACCGGTTCCCCTGTGGCCGGGATCGATCCCGACGAATTATTTGATACCCGGGAACTCCTGCAAAAAATTCAGGATATGATCACCGATCACCACCAGGGTAATGAAGAACTGAGCAATCTGCCCCGGAAATTTAATATTGCCATTGAGGGATCAAGGGATAACTCCATTCATGCTGAAATTAATGATTTGGCGTTTATTCCTGCCTTTAAAGATGATGTTTTAGGCTTTAACGTCATCATTGGGGGCTACCTATCGGCCCAACGCTGTGCGGAATCGGTGCCGATGGATGTGTGGGTTCCCGCCGATGAGATGGTGGTGGCCTTATCCAAAGCAATTTTGAAGGTGTATTCTGACAACGGCTTGGCCGCCGGTTTACGGGAAAGTCGGGCTAAGGCGCGGTTAATGTGGTTGGTGGATTATTGGGGCATGGACAAATTCCGGGCCGAAGTGGAAGCCGTTCTGGGTCAACGGTTAGAAAAAGCTGCTCCCACCGATGAAATCACCCAAGACAAAAAAGATCATTTAGGGGTTCACG
>JBJOGT010000381.1:0-7852 GCA_046048115.1 Cyanobacteriota bacterium
CAATCATATCGTCTAGCCTTTGGGGAATTTAACAATAATTATATTCTAATGAATGAAAAAAGCAAGGTTGTCAATTACTCTATAAACGCTTGCCAACCAAATTTTTCAATAAGGACTTGTCTTTCTTGCCATTCAAAATATTTATCTAAAATCTGTTGAGCAATTTCTAGGGCAAAACCCGAATCTTTTATGAAAGTATTAGCAATATAATCTTTGAAACCACCATAGGCCTTATATTGTAACAGTTGTTTAGCTGAAACATCACCAGATCGATTCGGTTCAAAGAAATCTTTGGGATGAACTTCCCAAATACCATCAGTCTGTAATCTCCAAAAGGGATATTCTGGGCGAGCAAACTTACTTTCAGGTGAAAAATCATTCAGTAATTTCTCTAATTTTTTCTCTAAGTCTTTAAATTCAATCCATCTTTTTCCATTTAAAAGATATTTAATTGCTAACAAAATTAATAATGGTTTATGGGGGGCGATAGATCCCTTACGCTTCCATACTCGAAGGGTATTAAAATTATCTCGAATTAGTTCATGATTCATAACAACCCAATATCAAAGTTAAGACTAACGATAAATCTAGTTTTCCAAAAATCATTGTTTAACACCTAAACCCAGTGTAGTTTAAAAATCCGAATTGTAAGCAAATCGCTGAAAGCTTTACCTGATAAAGGTTTTAACCTTATGGGAGGTTGTCAAATAACTCTAGTTCTCAAGTTGGCAAAGTTGAATAGGGTTGAAAATAAGAATGAAACAGTTCTCTTAACCCTACCAAAAATAGCCGGACTTAATTTCGGTCTTTTGTCCTTGATTATCAATCAAATATTCGTGACAGATAACCTTTTCTTGGCGGAGTTGATTGACTTCAGCGGCGGTAATTTCAGTGTCGGTGGAAAGTAGTAATACCTGATGACTAGCGTGAGGAAAATAGCGTTCCACCAGATTATGACGATGGCTGGAGTCTAAACGCCCTAGGGGAGTATCAATCGCCACCGGCAGGGAACGACCGGAAGCTTTGGCTAAGCCCCAGAGCAGCGAGATGGCCAAGAGTTGCTTTTCTCCAGCGGAAAGGCGATGTTTGGGCAATGGTTCGCCATCATGGTCATAGAGTTTTAAGGCGAAGGTGTCACTGGCAAGTTCTACCCGATGCACCAATCGAGATTTATGCAGTAGATACAGAAAAGATTGACCAATCTGGGTTTCCAGTTGATTAAGTTTATGGCGTTTAAGCCTGTCCCCAAAAAGCGTCAAAACGTTTTGGACTTGATGGGCACTATTCAGAAAGTGTTCTTGCTGTTGACGTTCCAAAAGGTTATCGGTATAGGTTTGTAGGGACTGGGTTGCTAATTCTACCTGTCGGGTGGTTTGTTCATAGGCCCGATTGGCGTCTTCATAATCCCGTCCCAAGGTGGCGGCTTGTTCTTGGGCCATCTCTAGGCGGTTCACCAAGGTTTGATAGATTTCAGGACTAGGGGCGCTGGCCAACAGGCGATCAGTTTCATCAATTTCGGTTTGGCAGGCTTCATATTGACTGAGTAATTGTTGGGCTATCTGTTGCTGTAGGGACAAACCGGTGGGCAATAAAGCTTGCAGTTGGGCAAGGGTTGCAGTCGATGCGTTAAGCCAAGGGGAATTCGCTAGGGCGGATAGCTGTGCTTGTTCAGTGTGGAGAAATCGTTGCCATGCCTGGTGTTGTTCGGTGGTGAGTTGCCAAGTGTTGATTAAGCCCTGAAAGCGGTCTTGTTGAGCTTGCAATTGCTCTCGGGCGATCGCCGTTTGATGGGTAGTTTGTTCTTGGTGGGCTTGGATTTTGACCCGTTCCAAGAGGGGGCTAATCAAGGTCAGAGGTAGGGCCTGGCTGGCTAACTGTCGTAATTCCCCCAGTAGGCGATCGGCTTCAGCGGCGAGACGGTCTTGGGTTTGGCGTAGTTGGGTTTGTTGGGCTGAGAGTTCACCACCCCGTACCAAAAATTCTTCCCGTGCTTGCCGTAGGGTTTCTTGGGCGCGATCCCACTGATTTTTCAGGTTTGCTTTGCGTTGGGCGGCCAAGTCCTGGGCTTCCTGGGCGGTTTTGAGTTGATCTTCCAACTGGGTCAGGGTTTGGGCGTCACTGGACTGATCACGGGTTAAGGTTTTGCGTTTACGAGCAATCAAAATATCGAGATCTTGTTTCAGGGTGTTGGTCAACTCCAGACCCAACAAAGTGCGAATTGCCTGGACGATTTCTGGAGTGGGTGCTTCCTGTTCGGCTAATTCTTTAACCTGTTCTCCGTCAAATAGAAATAGGTTAGAAATTCCTAGGGGTAAAAGCTTTTCAATGTATTCATCCCAGGTTTGGGTCAAACTGGGGTCGAGGTAACTGCCCTCTAAAATCTCTAATGTGTCCCGATTATTTTTAACGGTTACATCCCAACTGCGTCGAATGCGATATTGGCGGGGTCTGCCATCCAGCACTTCTTCAATGGTCAACTCCACCACGGTTTTATCTTGACTGTGGCGATGACAACATTGTCGCAAAAATTCCCCATAGCTGAGATTGCCCCGTGTGGAACATTTCGCCCGTTGTCCATACAATGCCAACCGTAGGGCATCCATCAATGTGGTTTTACCGCCGCCATTCATTCCCCCAAATAAGATGATGGGTTGGTGCTCGGTGCTACGTAGATCAATGGCTTGAGCCTCACGATAGGGGCCAAAGTTTTGCAAATGGAGTTCGAGAAATTGCATGGGGATTGATTACACTAAAAACACGCTGGGGTTAATTCGTTAAAGGAGGAGACATCAATGGCAACTTGTTATGGGCAAGATTTTGTCCAGTGGACTGAGGAACAAGCGGCATTAATCACCCGACAGGATTGGACGGCGATCGACTGGGAAAATATACAGGAGGAAATTCAAGCATTGGGACGGAGTGAACGGCATGAGTTAGAAAATCGGTTGGAGGTGTTGTTGGAGCATTTGTTAAAACGTTGTTACGTTGATAATGCCTATGACAATCGAGGTTGGGAATTAACGATTAAGGAGCAACGGAAGCAACTACGGCGTTTATTGCGAGCCTCACCCAGTCTTAAAGCCTATTGGGCAGAAATTTTTGATGAGATTTGGGCAGATGCGCTATCGGATGTGCAGGATATTTATCCCACTGTCACGTTGCCAAATGAGTGTCCCTTTCCGATGACAGTGGAGGCATTGTTAACTGAGATGTTTTGGATAGACCTTGGGTCATGAGGTCAGGTAAGTCTTTAATTTCAGCGGCGAGATAACTAATGCCCCGATGGAGGTGGCTACGGAGTTGAATCGCCAAGGTTTGGTCATCTAAGGACAATCCGTCTTCCTGGCAACGTTGGCGCAGGGCCAACAGAAAAATGTCCCCCAATTCGCCCGCTAGGGTATGCCATTCGATTTCCAAGTTGCTGTCACTGGGAATGGTGAGGGTTGAAGGGGGAGTGGGTTCGGCAAGGGAGCGACAAAAGGCCCAGCGGCAAAGGGTGTTCCACTGTTCAATTTTGGTGACCCGTTTGAGTTTAATCAGTTGGTCTTTGGCGGCTTTGGAAAAGCGTAGGCGGGCGCGAAGCGTGCCTCCGGCATCAATGGGGGGTTTCATGTTACTGCGGATTATTTGGAAACTTAAGACTACCCCAGGTTTGACTTTGGGGCGGATCGATTAGGTCTTTAATGCCATTGATGTCCCCGGCTTGGGCTTTTTCTTTGAGATCCCGTTTCAGGTGGGCATGGGCGATCGCCGTTTTTTGGTCGCGGGAACTACTGGCAAAACATTGTTCGAGGGCATCAAACAGGCCTTTACGGTTAAGTTTGAGGTGATATTGTCGTTCGGTGTCGAGGAGTTTGGCGATCAGTTCTAGTTGCATGGGGTCATGGGTACAGAGTTCACTGAGCAGTTCCCATTCGTCGATGCCGAGTAGGCTTTGATCTGCACCAGGGCGGGGATCATGGAAGGGTTCCCCGATGATGTCTTGATAGATGCGGGGTAGGGCGTCATCAAATTCATGTTTTTCTTCAAGCCAGATGCGGCGGATCTCGCTGAGTTCATAGGGGCTAATCAGTTCCAGGTCTTTGGCATGGTCGGGGGCGTTGGCCCTGGCCTGTTGTTGGGCGAGGAGCAGTTGCCGCAGGAGTTCTTCCCGCCAATGTTTGAGGTATGGCCCCGGAATATTGGTGACTTCGATACCGCCTTTGTCTTTGTTGTTGCGCTCAAATAGTTGCACGTTGCCGGTAATGCGCCGGAAGTCGCGGTTTTGCCGTTCTTGTTCCCGTTTATAGTCGCTCCGAAAGTCGAGCAGGTTACGAAAATCGAGCAGGGGTTCCATCCAAGTTTTTTCTTGGTCGTTGATAATCATGGCCTGCATGGATTTGTCTTGATCGACGAGGGTACAGACCCAGCAGCCGAAGCGGGAGTCACCACAACTGGGGGTGTTGGTATCAATGACGAGGGGGCATTCGTTGTCGGCGGTGGCCCCTCGATACAGTTCAAATAAGAGGTCGTTGCTGTGGCCCCAAGGATTTTCATGACTGTTGAGATAAAGCCATACTTCGTTGTTGTCCCAGTCTTCGATGGGGCTATAAATCAAGGAGTTGGGCAGGCTGGCGTTGGGACTCAGGCGATCGCGCACTCGACCTTGTTGATGCTTTTTCATGGTGGCGGCCCGTTTGGCACTTTCGGCTTTACGGGTTCCCAGCACTAAAATGGTTTCGCCGTTTTCCCTGACTTTGTCGCGGATGAAGTGGTTGGCGGGATGGATTTTAAGCCGTTCGGTACACCAGCGAAATTTTTGCCGGGGGGCGGGGTAGCCTTTACCAATGAGGTTGGCCCAAAAGGTGTCTTTGAGGTCGGGATAAAGCAAATGGGGTTCGATGGGCATTTGCTGTTGAGCAGCGGCTTCTCTCATTTTTTGATGGGATTGCCTAACCCAGTTGGCGACGATGGGGTTTTCGACTCTGGTGTCGGTGGAGATAACGTAGATGGGTTTGGTGCGTTGTTCAATGGGAAGTTCACTGATGGCTTTCCAAATCAACTGCAACACGCAACTTGAGTCTTTTCCCCCCGACCAGCCGACTAATAATGGAGATTGATCTTCAAGATAAAGAGATTTAATTTCCGCATTAACAATTCTCACTTTTTCAAAAAAATCATCAATAAAAATCCTCATTTCGTGTATTTATACTCCATCCCTGGCACTTTAAAATCATTAATAATCTCAATAAACCTACCAACACTTTCAGACCTTAATCGAATAAAGCTCTGTTTCTTTCCATTTTCTAGAACATTATTTAAGATCCCGTATTTTTCATCTAAAAGTATAGATAACCATTCAACCTCTTCAATCGAAAAAGAGAATGTATAAAGCATGATATTATTATTGGCACGGGAATAGTGACCGTCGTCGTAAAACCATAAAGCTAATGAAAATTCATTAAACTTTTCTTCTAAATAGGGAATTGGTAATATTTTTCTGTCCTGATACCAAATACTATGTAAATAAGTTAATTCAGGATGAACCGCAGTGCGAAGCCACCAGCCTTTGTACCTTTTACCGCTCTTAACATGAGGAGATGAGATGCGTTCATTAAAAGTACAATGAAAATATTGTTTTAGAAATTGATATTTCCAGTCCATATATTTTTGATTACTTCCTCCCTCTGCATAACGAGCATTGAGTTTATTTTTTTGCCTCTCTATTGACCCATCTCCTAACATAGTCCCTGCTAAAAAATGGTGTAATTCATCATCAATATCTTTGCCTTTATATGTTAAATACTGAGATTGAGCCAGTGACCCTTTACCACGCTTTCCTTTCATCTTATTTGTCATTAATGGTAAATCAGGAAATTTCTCTCGATACTCATATATTTTCATTCCATGCTTTTTAAGGTGGCTTGTTTGAATGATTTCAAACAATTCACCACAAATTGCACAGGGTATTAGTTCTTCATTATTTTTTATTAATTTTAGTCGCCTCTGATTTTGTTTACTTGCTTCATACTTTTGCCGGTAATTTTTCTGATTATTTTTTTGACATTCCAGTTTTCCACAAGTTACTTTTTTGTTTTGACCAGGTAATCGAGGAGGAATATATTCCCCGCAGACAGAGCAATGCTGAGTATTGAGAGTCATTTTATGTATCCATCTTTGGCTACAGACCATAAGATAACATGATGTATCCACAAATGGCAACATTTACGCTCCCGTGAGACTCTGACAGAATCAGGGTTATGGGCAAAGCGGGGCAAGCACTACGACAAGCATTAACAACCCACCAAATCAGTCAGAATTCTTTGGCGGTAACAATGGGAGTAGATCGAGCTAAGGTCTACCGCTGGTATCACGAAAAAATCGATCCAACTTCTGAAACGGTGGTAGAAATTGTCAAAGCTTTAAATCAACTCAAACCGGAAGCAGCGAAAACTTTTATTGAAAACTATTTAACTGATCTCATTAATGAATAAGATGTTTTCATCATTAATTTGATAAATATTTTCTAAATGCCATTGCAACGCATCAATACGCGGATAATAAAGATCATGATTCGGTAAGAGAATTTTTTCTCCGGCAAATGCTTTCATAGCTCGATTATGGGGCGTTTCTTCCAGTAAATCATTAGAAACATGAATACGATAATCTTCATCAATTCCGAACCATCCTCGATCAAAGGCCCAATGATGATTTTTGCAAAGCGATAGACCGTTGTTAATTCGATCATCCCGAAATTCTGAGAAAGGTTTTATATGGGAGCCATCAAGAATATTTTGCCCTAATGAATTGATCACTTTTAAACCACAGAAAGCACACCGATAATCATAGACCGAAATAACCACTTTTCTAAATGCTGCATCACGGACAATGGTTTGATCTTCGTTTTTTAGATCCTCAATTGTATAAACTTGGCCCCCCGACTCCTTGAGTTTGTTTTGAAAATCAGTGAATGCATCAATTTGAAAAAGCTTATTAATTTCTTCCGTTTTGTCTGAAAACCATGCTTCGATCAGGGTTTGAATCAAAATATTGCGAGAAGTTTGATCTTGGATCAAAATGAATAATTCATCATCGAAATAACCATACAAAACAAGGGTTTTTAATGACTTAAGACTTTTAGGCTTAAATCCAGAAACAACTGACTCTAATCCAGGCTTAATTTTTAAATGCCAAAACCCTTGTCGCTTGAGGTGGAAAAAGGGTAAATACATTGCATTATTATGTTTTTCTGTCCCCAAATAACTCCAATATTTTGAGAAGGTCGCAATTAAAGAGGCAGTGGGATAAATTCGATTAACGTTAACGTTTCGTTGAGCAATTTCCTCGATCAAGGACAACAATAAAATCGGCTGATGGGGCGCAATTCCCCGCGAGCGATCCACCTTTAGCCCTGCCAACTTCCGGCAATAAAACCTTAGATCCTTAACCATTGGCAATCCTCAACCCCCGTAATCCCAGTTCAGCCATCGGCGACATAACACCGCCATTGAAACATAATAAACTTTATCGGTTATATCTTTGCGGCATCAAAACTAAGGTCAAAACGCAGAGAATTTTACGAAATCTAGGCGAGAATCGATGACATGATTAATGCCAGTGGTCAACCCGTCACGAATTTTGCCAGCAACCCCCCAATGGTTTACCACGATTTAAGCCTACCGCTGGGAGAATTCCACACTAAAATTCAGTAAATATTTTTTACTCTGAAGCGTTTATTTACCTTTTCACACGACTTGGCAATCTTCTCTTTTGGATAACGAGAGATGATCGTTTCTGGAGTTTTGACAAAAAGATTTTTTACGCTATATATAGTGTTTATCAAGGAAATTCAAGCACTACAGATAGTGTATTT
>JBJOGT010000382.1:0-3768 GCA_046048115.1 Cyanobacteriota bacterium
CCGGGGGGATGAGTAACGCCAATAGTGATCCCGATGATGGCAGAGTTTGGGATTGGGTTTCCGGGCTTGGGCTAGGACTAGGGGTTACGGAAGGGGATGGGCTTGGGGTTATGGACGGGGAAGGGCTTGGACTCAGAGAAGGACTCGGAGACGGGCTAGGACTTGGGGTTACGGACGGGGAAGGGCTTGGACTGAGAGAAGGACTCGGAGAAGGACTTGTGGAGGGGGAAAGGGTAGGACTGGGGGATGGGCTTGGGGACTCTTGAGCCGTTGGACTGGGAGCAGGGCTAGGACTGGGGGACGGAGAAGACGCAGGTTCAGGTTTAACTTGTTCTCGCTCTAGGGCCACAGCAATGTCAAAGGGGCCAATTAAGTCGGTTTCAGGATTGGGTTGTAATTCTTCTGTTAACGTTTGGGTGGCAAACATGGCCGAGGAGGCTTCCATCAACGTGGTGGCTTTAATGTTTGCTTTTTCCGTCGTTGCAACGGGTCTGACAAAGGGAAAAATGGCGATCGCCCCCCGGAGTTTTTCAGTAATGGGATGATTTCCGTATTGGTTCAGCACCGGAATGGTGGGGTCAAGGCCAAAGGCACTGCCGGAACCCGATAGGTCAATCACTAAGCGCGAATCTAAGCTGACGCCCCAGGGTTTTAAAAAGGGTTCTAGCCCTGAATCCACACTCGGGGAAACCATCACCAAAACATTGCCCCCTTGGGCTGAATATTCCTGCAACGCTTGAACTTCCGGCGCTAAAAATTTCCGTTCTGGCCCGGCAATGATCAACGTATCAGCATCGTCGGGAATGCCACCGTCAGTAACTAAATTGAGGGGATTAACGGCAAATCCTTTATTTTCAAGGGCTGTAATCGCTTCTGATAAACCGGTTTTATCATTATTTAACGGCAGTTCTCCATGGCCTTGGACAAAATAAAGTTGAAGGATTTCATTCCGTTTAATTTTTTCAATGGCATTGGTTAACTGAATTTCTGACAGGGGTTCCCGTTGCTCAAAACTGATTAAATTTTGAACAAGTTGCTTTTTATCGCCATATTCTAAATACACGTCCCCTTTATTCTGAACGTTAAAATCTTGGACTAATTTAGGATTGCGGTCAGGGTTGACAAATTCAAAACTAAATTGATCGCTAAACTGTTGATAATTTTCTAATAATTTTTTATCCCGTTCATTAGGGGCGTCGTCAAATACCCAGACCTTAATCGGTTTTTGTAAACTATTCACCAAGCTCTGGCTCTGGGAAGCAAGGGTAAAACGCTGGTTTTCGGTCAAATCAAAACTTAAGGGGTAACGAAAAGCAAGGTAATTAACCACGGCCAAAATAATCAACACCGCCACCGTGGAAACCAACACATTCGCGCCGGATTGGGTCGATCGCCGTCCCCAAAACCCTGTCCTTTGTCGAAACAGCCAGATCAGCCAAATAAAGCCTAAAATTGCGCCGACAGCTAAGAGTCCCACATACAAATTGCTGGCTGCCCCCGTAACCTGAATGGCGATCGCCCCCGCCACCCCCAAGGCGATCGCCGGTAGATAGAGATATTTACCATAGGTCTGAAACAGGGCAGTCAGGGAGGTCAACTTCATCGGCTAGTCAAATATCAAATCCTCAGTATCGTATCTTACTCCTCCCCCAGGCTTTTTTTTTAACCCAATAGGCGTTGCAATTTTTTATAAACTTCATCATCGTTACGCTTGCCAACGAGAATCACTGTTACCAGATCTGCTTGGGGGTCATAGGCATAAACGATGCGATATTCGCCACTATCAACCCGATAATAGTTGGCATAGCCCTTAAGTTGCTTACTATCGGCGGGGAGGGGGTCAATGTTGAGTGACAACGTTTTTTTGGCAATTTGAGCAGCAATTTTAGGTTGCAAGCCATTGAGGAACACTAAAACCGCTTCTAAACCATCAAGCTTCGGCATTAGCTAACTTCTCGAGGGCTTTGGCAAAAACATCAGCACCCACCAAGGATGATTGACTCAATAGGCTATCCGCAGCTTGCCCAAGTTGGCGATCTTCGAGTTCCTCAAGTCTGGTTAAAAGTTGCTGAAAGACATCCGCCGATAGAATGACGTGGCTCGGCCTTTTTTGCTTGGTGATCAGAACGGGTTCCACCTGGGCTTTATCAAATACCTCGCCGTGTTGGTTTCGGGTTTGAGTCAGGGTATAGATATTCATTGACAGGCCTGATATTGACTATTTTTTACACTTTAGCAAAAATGTCTAATCACTCAGTTAAGCCTGTTTGATTGCCAAGGGTTTTCCAAAAACCTAATCTTGGCTAATGGCAGCGACATCAGCCTCAATCTTGGGCGTTACCCGTTGAAAATAGCGGCCACTTTTGGGGGGTAACGGTAAATTGCGTTCCTGATGAAAATCCTGCTGCACTTTAAACGTTAACCGGGGGGAAACCTGACGCACAATCTCCGTTAATAGGCGATCGCCAGTGGACTGGATCAACTTCATCGGAATCTTGTAAATATAGCTAGGAAATTGTACCGCCACATCCATTTTTAAATCCCATTCCACCTTTGTAATTTTGGTCGGTAACGGACTGCCTTGTTTTTCAAATTGTTTAAGGGTTTTATTATCTAACTCCCCAGTATTCACTTCTTGTAACGTCATCAAAGCTTGATAATCCACCTCGTAGCCCATCACAGCCGGATCGGGCAAGGGAACCGTATGCATATAGTAATTATTATCTGTGGGGGGTTCCAGCACCACCGCAATTTTGGGTTCCACATCAAAACCCAGCGCCCCAAACTGACCCACCGTTAACACGTAGCCATGTTCTCCCAAGGGTTCCACCTGCATGGGCTGGGCACAGCGACAAAACCAACCGTGATGGGCTTGCAGATAGGCATCAACCTCGTCTTTCACCGCAAACATCTCCATACGACCCCGAAACTGGGTTTGGAAATGAACCGGTGCTAGAACGTCGATCGCCGATTCTGTGGACAAGGGCGTAGCGTTATTCGTCAAGGGAAATTGTGACTGCATAAGGATTTGCCTGTGGTTAAGTGTAGCGTGTCCCTTCGCTGGAAAGTGACTTAGATTGAAAAAACAGTAACGATTTTTCGGCCTCGATTGTACCGACATTAGTTACAAAAGTTCATACAATGGTGGTAGTGCCTATCAATGTCCGTTATCGCTACAGATTAGGAGGTTACGATGAAAGTTTTGGTTGTCGGGGCTACCGGAGAAACCGGAAAACGGGTAGTGCAAACCTTGGTCGATCGCCAGATTGCTGTGCGAGCCTTGGTGCGGGATTATGACAGTGCCACCGCAACCTTGCCCTTAGAAACCGAAATTATGGTGGGGGACTTGTTGCAACCGGATTCCCTGAAAGCGGCGATCGCCAACTGTAATGTGGTTATCAGTGCAGCGGGTGCACGACCCAGTCTGGATCTAGCCGGGCCATTCAAGGTGGATTACCTCGGAACCCGCAACCTCGTCGATGTGGCCAAAGCCAATGGCGTTGAGCAGTTTGTGTTAGTTTCCTCCCTCTGTGTCTCCAATTTTTTCCATCCCCTTAACCTTTTTGGCTTAATTTTGGTCTGGAAGCAATGGGGCGAGAATTACCTGCGCGAAAGCGGGGTTCCCTATACCATCGTCCGTCCGGGGGGACTTAAAAATGACAATAATGCCGAGGCGATCGTCATGTCATCCGCAGATACGCTGTTTGACGGGAGCATACCGCGCCAAAAAGTGGCGGAAGTCTGCGTAGAATCCCTGTTTTTGCCCGC
>JBJOGT010000383.1:0-2940 GCA_046048115.1 Cyanobacteriota bacterium
CGTTAAAGTTCCAATTTCAACGCTGTTTATTCAATCATTCTCCTCTACAACTCTGAACGTATGGAGGTATTATGAATCACGAGATGATTGTCCGCTGTCCTAATTGCGGTAGCCTTGCCAAGCGCTTGATCGGCGATCGCCTACCCAACGGTGATTCGTGTCCGGGCAAACGGCTTATCCAAACAGAATGCATGATTTGCGATTATTTCATGGCCATGTGCCAAGTTAATGGTCATGTGCCCTTTCCCCTATCGTCAGTGTTAAGTATTCCTCCATCTAATACTTAGCCAATTTCCCTTTATTTCAACGTTTAATCTTTAATCTTTTTAAGAAAAATAATTACCATGATGATGCAAGCTCAAGAAATCATGACCCAAGAAGTTGTCACCATTCGGGGGTCTGCCACGGTGGCCGAAGCGGTTAAGTTAATGAAAGAAAAGGGATTACGGGCATTAATTGTTGACATTCGTAATCAGAGTGACCCCTTTGGGATTATCACGGAAACGGACATTGTCTACAAAGTTACCGCCTTCGGTCATGACCCCCACGAAATTCGGGTGTATGAGTTGATGACCAAACCTTGCGTTATTGTTAGCCCTGAATTAGGGGTTGAATACGTCGCTCGTCTCTTCGCCCAAACTAAAATTCGACGAGCACCGGTTATCCAAAACAATCAACTACTGGGTATTATTTCCACTAGCGATATTCTCAACAAGGGGGACTTTGTCGATAAACCCAAAAGGTTATTCATCGAAGATGAGATTGAGATAGCAAGGGAAGATGCACGGAGAATTTGTGCCCAAAAAGGTACCACCTCCCCTGAATGTGCCGCAGCCTGGGACGTGGTTGAAGAATTACAAGCCGAAGCCGCCCATCAGCAGAGTCAATCCTCTCCCCAATCATCATTTCAAGCCTACTGCGACGCTAACCCTGATGCGGATGAATGTAGGCTTTACGAAGATTAAGCGCCTAGCTAACACTCTGTAGTCAATCAGAGTAAAGGTTACTCTGTTGATTCACTCCCCCCGACTCTCTTCACTTGCGAGAGATTAGGGGGCCTTGGCCCGACCCTGTTAATAGCGGGTTACGCTGGGATCAATTTCCTCGCTCCAGGCGTTGATACCTCCCTTGACATTAGTCCCAGCAATCCCTGCTTCCTTAAGCAAATTCAACGCCTTGGCCGATCGCCCGCCCATTTTACAGTGGGCAATCAAGCGGGAACCATTGACTAATTCGCGGACTTTTTCAATCCCTGGGCCGGCTTCAATATCCGGCAAAGGCACCAGCACCGATCCCGGAATGCGAGCAATATCGTACTCATTGGGATTACGGACATCAATCAGCACAAAATCTTGATCGCCACTATCCATTAAGGCTTTCAATTCCACCACTGTCATTTCTGCCAACGCCGAGGCATCCGCCGCTTCCGCTGCTTTTGCTTGGGGAATACCGCAGAATTGTTCGTAATCAATCAGTTTTTCAATCACTGGCCGCTCAGGATTAGGCCGCAGACGTAACTCCCGGAACTTCATATCCCAGGCATTAAACAACAGCAACCGACCACTGAGGGTATTGGGTGCGCCGAGAATAATTTTGATCGCTTCCGTGGCTTGAATGGTGCCGATAATTCCTGGCAATACGCCTAAAACGCCCCCTTCTGCACAGGAGGGAACCATCCCCGGCGGCGGCGGTTCGGGGTAAAGATCCCGATAGTTGGGGCCACCTTGGTAGTTAAAGACTGTGGCTTGACCCTCAAAGCGGAAAATTGATCCGTACACATTGGGTTTATTTAACAAAACACAGGCATCATTGGTGAGATAGCGGGTGGGGAAATTGTCCGTGCCATCGATAATGATGTCGTAGGGTTCCATGATCTCTAACGCATTACTAGAGCTGATTTGCGTTTCATAGAGATCCACTTGGCAAAAGGGATTGATTTCGAGAATTCGGTCTTTAGCGGAGACAATTTTGGGCTTGCCGACCCAAGACGTTCCGTGAATCACCTGGCGTTGCAAATTTGACGTATCCACAATGTCAAAATCCACAATACCGATGCGTCCCACACCGGCCGCCGCTAAATATAGCAATAACGGCGATCCCAAGCCGCCCGTGCCAATGCAAAGAACGCTGGCTGCTTTAATGCGCTTTTGCCCATCCAATCCCACTTCTGGCAGAATAATGTGACGGGCATACCGTTGATAATCGTCTTGGGAGAGTTCAATCTCTGCTAAGTTTGGGTTAAGCATCGCTAGGATTTACGGGAAATGTTCGTTTAGTTACAACCGCAACAGATTTCCCATTTTAATCGTTTGGGCGGCAGGCTTACTATGCCCTCGATGTGAAGATTAATGAATTAAATTCTCATTTTGTGCGAATTATGGCTGTTCTTCCCAAGGATTCCCCAGACAAAAATGTGTTAGGTGGTGATCTCAATTGTTGTTGCAAATCACCGTTGACGGGTTTTTATCGCAATGGTTATTGCCAAACTGGCCCCATGGACTATGGCCGCCATGTGGTTTGTGCCCAGGTAACGGCGGAATTTTTGGCATTTTCTAAAGCGCGGGGCAATGATTTATCGACACCCCAACCCGCTTATCAGTTTCCAGGGTTAAAGCCAGGGGACAAATGGTGTCTATGCGCGGCCCGCTGGAAGGAAGCTAAGGATGCAGGCATGGCGCCGTTGGTGGATCTGAGCGCGACCCATCAATCGGCGTTGGAGGTGATCAGTTTAGATGAGTTGATTCCCTTTTCTTTGCCGGGACAATTTACCCCAGAAGAATCTTAGGGGCGTAGTTGACCTCCTCACCTCCCTAAAAGGAGGCCATTCCTAGACCTCACAATCTAGGTTTCTGCTTCATAGCACCCGCCTTCACAGACTTACTCTGCTCGGGTCTCACAATCACTCCACAGACTGACATCGCCAGTCCGGCGGCCAAAATG
>JBJOGT010000384.1:0-3151 GCA_046048115.1 Cyanobacteriota bacterium
ACCTTGGGGACAGAGGCGTTTAAATGGTTTGCGCCCTACGGTCAACCGGGGGAGGTAGATGAGTTTTTTCAAGGTGGCGATCGCTTCCAGTCCTCTTTGGATATCACCCTTATGGCCAAGAATGCCCAGGGGCAGGGGGGACAACGTCCCATTAAACTCATGCCTCTGCCCCATCCCTCTCCGCTTAATAAGCGCTATTACGCCCAATTTCCCCAAATGCTTCAGCAACGCCTAGCCAATATTGCCTTTTGAGGCGGGATCGGCTAATTCAGGTAACGGGAGAAGGGACTGGATTAGGTTCCAACTTTCTGAGGGTTATTTTCCCCTTCAATGGTGACTAGTAGAGGGATAAGATTTTCTTCGAGCCGTCCCAGGCGCATGAGTTCGGCATAGGTCTCGGCTTCGATGTCGAGGACTGCTTGGTCGAATTTTTGGTTGGCCACTTCCTGGATGGTGGGATATTCCTGCAACAGTTGTTTAAGTTTGTCGCTGACGCTATTGAGTTGACCTTCGACCAGTTCTTGTTTATAGCGAAAAAGTTCGGGGTCAATGTCGGGGAAATCATCGGGATTTTGCAGTTCTTTGAGCACCCGTTTGAGGGCAATTTGCCGCGAGACGAGTTCTGCATATTCCTGCCGTTGGGGTTGATCGCCGATTAAATCTAGTCCTTTTAAGACGAATTGGGTGGTTAAGCCTTGGACTAAGAGGGTAAAGAGTACAACGCCAAAGACGATATCGATAATTTCCTGACGGGCAGCGATGGTTTCGGGCACACTCAAGGCCACGGCGATCGCCACAGAACCCCGCAAGCCGCCCCACCAAATAACGGTTTGTTCCCGCAGGGTAATTTGGGAGTTGGCGACGGTGTTACTAATCCAACTTAACACCAACACACTCACGAAACGGGTCGCTACCACGGCGGCGATCGCAATCAAAATTAGGCTGAAATGATCTTCCAAACTACTCAGACCAATTTGATCACCAATCAACAGGAAAATAATTGAGTTGACAAAAAACGCGACAAATTCCCAAAAAATTGACACCACTAAGCGGGTACGGGGATTCATGCCGATGCGGGAACCAAAATTGCCCAATACTAGCCCCACAACTACGACGGCGATCACCCCCGATCCCCCTAATTTTTCCCCTAACAAATAAGCGCCATAGGCAGAAACGAGGGTGAGGGATTGCTCCACAAAGGGCAAATCAAACCGTTGAGTCAAAAAGGAGAGACTGAAGCCGATCAACAAACCACAACCGGCCCCAATACCCACCACGGTGAAAAATTTGGCGATGGTGGTGGAAACATCAAAGGTGCTAGTACCCAGGGGAATACCCACGAGGATCACAAAGGCCACAACGGCCACCCCATCATTAAATAAACTTTCCCCTTCCATCAGGGTGCTGAGCTTTTTGCTCGCGCCTAATTCTTTAAATAGGGCAATGACGGAAACCGGATCGGTGGCGGACAGGGCCGCTCCAACTAACAAGGCGATCGCCAATTCCATTCCCCCAAAACGCTGTAAAGGAAGGGCAATACCCAGGATGGAAATAATGACCCCGGCGATCGCAAATAACACAATGGGAAACCAATAGGTTTTCAGATTCCGCCAAGACAGGTTCCAGGCTGCCTCAAATAGTAGGGGGGGTAAAAAGATTTCGAGGATCAATTCCGGGGAAAGATTAATCAACCGAATATCCACAAAGGCCAAAGCCATTCCCACAATCACCAACAACAGGGTGTAAGGAATCTTCCGCAGAAAGGGAACTGTTTTTGAGAGAGTGGCAATGCTCAAGGAAACGGAGAGCACAATCAAAAACTGCTCTAGGTTATGGGAAATTGAAATTGACTCGTTGACCGCCATATCCACGGGGCAAACTCCTTTCTGTATTGGGATGCTCCTATTATGGGCTGACTTGACCATGGGGGAAAGACTCAACAAACCCAGTCCCCCTATGTCAACGGCGATCGCCCCTCGTTCCGCCATCCGGTTCCCCAAGGGCAATGGTTATTCTGCTTCAATGGCTTGCCAAAATCATTGATTTTATTCTATTATTTACTGGTTGATCAAAATCTAGAATCTATACATACTTTTTAGTATATTTGTTTAAATATAGTCATAATCATGCAAGCAACCTTACACCAGTTAAAAGTTTTTGAAGCGACAGCGCGGCATGGCAGTTTTACACGGGCGGCAGAGGAGCTTTTTATTACCCAACCCACAGTATCGAGCCAAATTAAACAATTATCAAAAACCGTCGGGTTGCCCTTGTTTGAGCAGATTGGGAAACGCCTCTATTTGACGGAAGCCGGTCAGGAATTACTGAAAACCTGTCAGGAAGTTTTTCAATGCCTTGATAACTTTGAAATGAAAATTGCGGATATTCAGGGTACAAAGCAGGGGAGTCTGCGGCTGGCAGTAATCACAACGGCCAAGTATTTCATTCCCCGACTATTGGGGGAATTTACCCAAACCTATCCCGGCATCGATGTGTCCCTCAAAGTGACTAATCATCAGCAAATTCGGGAACGGATGCAAAATAACCAAGATGATTTGTATATTGTCAGTGAACCCCCCGAGGAAATGGATTTGATGTCCCAACCCTTTTTGGACAATCCCCTGGTGGTTATTGCCCGTCAGGATCATCCCTTGGCCGGTCAACGCCACATTCCCATCAAAGCCCTCCAGGATCAGGCATTTATTATGCGAGAACCGGGATCGGGAACCCGGCGGGCTGTGCAAAATTTACTGAATAAGCATCGGGTGGACGTGCGGGTGCGCTTGGAGTTGGGTAGCAATGAAGCCATTAAACAGGCGATCGCCGGGGGCATGGGAATTTCTGTCTTGTCTCAACATACATTAGTATCAGAAGGGGCGAAAAGTGAATTGACCGTTTTAGACATCGATGAATTTCCAATTAAGCGCCGTTGGTATGTGGCCAGCCTGGGGGGCAAACAATTGTCCGTTGTTGCCCAAACTTTTTTAGACTATCTTTTATCGGTAACCAAGGATATGCCGCCGCCCTATGCTGATGAGCTGATCCGATCCGGGGCGATCGCCGGTCTTGGTCACTGACCCAAGGGCACCTCGATTAATTGATGAAAACAAATATATTAATCATAAGCCATGGTGGGATAAGAGACATAGAG
>JBJOGT010000385.1:0-8768 GCA_046048115.1 Cyanobacteriota bacterium
TACATATCCGTTACCGCAATGCGTCCCCACCCTAACCACCCCGGATTGAGGGCCATAATGCCCGCCCCGATCCAGCCCCGCAACCAAGCTTGATGGGGACCTACGGATGTTTCGCCAAAACCCTTGCCTCCGAACCGCAGGAGGAAAAAAACGGCAATGACAACGGCGATCGCCGCCAAGGAAGAGGGTAAACGGGCGGCCCATTCATGGAAACCAAACAATTTAAAACTCAGGGCCACCATCCAGTAACCCCAGACCGGATAGTCAAAAAAGGTTTCCCCATTCCAGCGGGGGGTAATCCAGTCCCCCGTTAGCACCATTTGATGGGCCACTTCCACAAACAGGCTCTCAGTTTTATCCATAAAGCCCAAATCCCCTAGCCCCCAGAGAAAGGCTAAGATACTGAGCATCCCCAGCCAAAGACCGGAAATCCACCAATAACGGACGGGATGGCGATCGAGCCAGGTAATACAGGTATTGAGGGATGTCGTCAAAATTTACACGCTCCAACGGATTGAACAACACACAATTTTTCTCAATCCATCTTCGCCGATAACCGCTGTGCTGATGCGCTTGGGGCTGTTTTGGTTTGATGGGAGTTCCGACAAGGATTGATTATGTACTATGTCAGACTGTCAGATTAATTGGAGTTTTGACTATTTGAGAAAATACACTATCTGTAGTGCTTGAATTTCCTCAATAAGCACCATATATAGCGTAAAAAATCTTTTTGTCAAAACTCCAGAGATTAAGGGCCATCGCCTATTAGTCCTATTAATCTGCGGGTTTAGCGGTGATTGCTTTGGGGTCTAGCAAAGCCCGATAATATCCTGGGTCCTAGAGCCTAGTCATTCTCATCCCCTTTATTTATTTCCCATGCCCAGTTTCACCGTTTCTGTGCCAGCAACGACGGCTAATATTGGCCCTGGCTTTGATTGTTTGGGCGCGGCCTTGAGCTTACACAATCGGGTCACCCTTACCTCCGTGGGGGATGATGATCCGGCGTTGTCCATCCAGGTGACCGGACGGGATGCGCTCCGGGTTAGCACTCAGACAGATAACTTGCTCTACCAGGCGATCGCCTATTTCTATCAGCAATATCAGCAACCCATTCCCCCCCTAAAGATTAAGATTGACGTACAAATCCCCTTGGCTCGGGGTTTAGGCAGTTCAGCCACGGCGATTGTCGGGGGGCTCGTGGGCGCTAACGCAGTGGCCGGTAATCCGTTTAACTCGGATCAACTCCTCCAAATGGCGATCGCCTTAGAAGGGCATCCCGATAATGTAGCTCCGGCCCTGCTAGGAGGCTGTCAATTAGCAGTGGGAACTGATCGGGGTTATCAACTAATGGCATTGCCCTGGCCAGAAAAATTTGTACCGGTGCTAGTGATTCCCGATTTTGAACTATCCACCGAGGCCGCCCGGGCCGTGTTGCCACCACAGTATGACCGGGCCGATGCCATTTTCAACGCTTCCCATTTAGCCCTTTTAATGCAGGCATTCAATCAACAGCGGGGGGATTGGTTAGCCCTGGCGCTTCAAGATAAAATTCACCAACCCTATCGCCAAGGTCTGATTCCAGCCTACGACCAACTCCAGCAAGCAGCGGTTAATGCAGGGGCCTATAACTTAGTAATTAGCGGCGCTGGGCCAACTCTTTTGGCGATCGCCCCCCCAGAAACAGCATCCCATGTAGCAGCGGAATTAAGCCAAACCTGGCAACAGGCAGGGATTACCGCCGAAAGTCATTGCCTGAGCATAGATACCCAAGGCGCAGTAATTAGTTAGAAGGTTCTTGATTTCTCGGCTAGCGGCACCCATGGGTAGGGGTCTTAACGGAGGTTTGAGTCTGGATCAGTTTCTATGCTATGATGCGTAGCTGTCGATAAAATTGACATTTCCCCGATTGGGGGTGTGGCGGAATGGTAGACGCTGCGGATTTAAAATCCGTTGAGCCTTATAAGCTCGTGAGAGTTCAAGTCTCTCCACCCCCATTTCTAAGACCAGCTAAAGACCCCAGCTAATTGCCCATGACCTGAGCAAAGGCAGCTTGGCTTACCCCAGGATAAATTTGGGCGATCGCCTGTTTAATGTCCTTAGCCAATTCATAGCTCAAAGGGATATCCCCCAATCGATCCACATTTTTAAGGGGATGATCACCGGGAACAATGACCACCAAATCTTCAGGGAGGCTTTGATGGTAATCCCAAAAGCTTTCCGTTAGCGTTGGTTGTGTTTGGGGAGACAACGGAGATTGGGGGGCAATGGAGGGGGATTGATCCCCAGCCGGAAAGGTAGTAGGGGCAGCCATTAGATCCACGGTATCTTGGGCGGCGATCGCCTCAGTAAAAGTCGTTAATTGATCTGGGCTAAGGCGGCGATAGGCTTTGAGTTGGGCCAATAATTGCTCCCGACTTCTTCCCCTCAAGCGAAAAATTACAAAAGGATCTTCTCGGAATTGATCCGCCAACTGGTAATACACTGCGCCAATATGCTTACAAGGATTGGCCTTATCCGGGCAACTACACCGGGAATGCACATCCCCCAAAGAAAAAGGAAACAGGTTTAACCCATTCTGAATAAAGACGTTTTCAATACGTTCCGGCAAGGCCCCCGTCAATAATTGCGCTGAATAAATCGCTTTCTCCGCTAAGGAGGCGACCACATAATGCCAATCTTCCTCGCTAAAGGGATCAAGGTGTAATTCCACCTGATAGGGTCGGGGATCACTCCCCTGGACGAGGGCTTGGAGTTGAAAGGCTTCAAATTGTAAGCTCAACACATTACCTTCCCGCGCATAATTCCGGGCCCGCTCCAAGCGTTTCTTAAAGCGGTAACTATCCAGTAATTGGAGCCAGCGGTCTACCCACCAGCGCTGTTGTTCACCTTGGAATTCCATCATTGGTGTACCCTTGCAGTAATGAATCTAAAAAAGCCAAACGACATGATCGTCAGGGTAGGGGCAACCCCAGTACCTAGCCAGGGGGCGACTGGGATCGACAATAGTTTTGAACTTTGTCTATAACAGGAAAAAGCATACCAATCCACTTACGTTTGATGTCCAAAGACGCTGGGGACTGAATCGCGTCATTAACCAACTCCTGCCATTGAGGGTCTCCCTGGGGAAGAATTAAGCCATATTCCTGACAATCCAAGGGAAGGGAAGGATAAAGCAGATAATTGCGCCCTAGGGACAAATTAAGTAATAATGCCTCACCAAACAATAAAATGCCGTCGCTGGCAAAGGCATCAATTTTTTTCTGCATCAATGACTGTATCCCCCGTTGCCGAGCGGTGCTACCTTGAAATTCCAGAAGATCGGCGCGGGGATAATTTGCCCGAAGGAAGTCGAGGTTACTTGTTCCTCTCAAAACCCCGATGCGTTCCCCGGAAAGATCCCCATTACCGTCAAATTGATTGAGATCTTCTGCGCGAATCAACAACTGTGTCCCTGTAATGAAGAAGGGGTCTGAAAAGGTCACTTGATAGGGTAAATCATCCCGAATGGTGTTGGGGCCACACTCTAAGGAGGCAACGCCCTCATCGATGAGGCTGAAGCGATTGAAAAGGGATGATTGATACATTTTGACCATTATGATCTGCCCGTCCAATTCCGCTGAGATGCGTTTTCGTAAGAGTTCCGCCAGGTCAACACAAATGCCTGTCCATTGATCGGCGGGGCCATCTCGAAAGCCGAAGGGGACTGCGTCTTCTCGAATGGCAATGGTGAATAGTCCGGTTTTTTGGATAGACCGTAAAATGGAGCCTGGGACAAGGGGGGGGGAAGGTTGGGCGTTAACCGCTGGTTGGTCAAACAAACTGCTTAGGAACAGTAACAATGGAATGAGGGGGCTTTTCCCGATAGAGTGCCAAAGGTGTTTCATTGCCAGGGGTCCAACAGGTCTTTAAATAGGGCTTCTTCAATCCAGGTTTTGGCGACAACGGTTAGGGGTAAGGCTAGGAGTAAGCCAAGTAAGCCGAATAAACTGGCGCAGAGGAGTTGGGCGATTAAGGTGACCGCTGGCAATAAGGATACTTGCTTGGCCATGACGATGGGGGTTAACCAATAACTTTCGATGTTTTGAATGATAAAGTACAGCACCAGCACCGCGACAATTTTCCATGGTGCATCTAAAACGGCAATCATGAGGGGGAAAATAACGCTGGCGGCGGGACCAATATTAGGGATAAAGTTTAAGATCCCGGCCATGATGGCATGGACTAAGACGAGTTTGATTTGCAATAGCCATAATCCCAAGCCGCTGAGGGTTGCAATAAATAAGGAGTTTATGATGACGCCGGTTAGCCAGTTGCCGAGGGCGGATTCCGATTGGGTCAGGATTTGATCGGCGCGGCGGCGGTAAAAGGAGGGAAAAAGTTTAAGGGCACCTTGGCGATAGGCTTGGGGGGAGATCAACATCATGACGGCGATCGCCACAATGAAAAGAATTTGGAAAAAGGCCGTCACGGAGTTGGAAAAAAATTGGAGCAGGCCGCTCAGGGCATTGGCCCCCACCTTCGACAGGTATTCAGGTAGGGTCTCCATCGAAAATGCTCGGTTGAGCAACGGGATATCCCCCTGGGACTGTAGGGTCTGCACAAATTCCCGGAGGCGATCGCCCACCTTGGGCAATACACCGATCAAGGTTTGGAATTGATCCCAAAAAGGCGGAATGATTAAAACAAAAAATAAAACCACCAAAACGGCGATCGACGCCAGGGTAATCCCCAGGGCCGGAGGACGTTGCAAACCCCAAGTCTGCAATTGTTTAACCAGTCGATTTAACGCCGTCGTCAGCACAATGGCGAGGAATAGCAGCAAGAGTAATTGGCGGATTTGCCATGCCACATAAACCGCCATGATTAAACAAGTTAGTCCTAGCCATTGACTGAGTTTCATGGGGGCAACGCCCTAGGTTTGGTAATTAACAATACGGGCAAAGCCTTTGGCATCCAAGCTGGCTCCCCCCACTAACGCTCCGTCAATTTCTGGCTGGGCCATAATTTCGTCCACATTATCCGCCTTAACCGAGCCGCCGTATTGAACGGTCACATCGGGGTTGGATAATTGCTCTCGAATCAGTCCAATCACTCGATTAGCCTCTTTCGCTTCACAGGTATCCCCCGTCCCGATCGCCCAGATAGGCTCATAGGCAATCACTAACCGGGATTGATCTACATCCACCAATCCCCGTTTAACCTGATTGATAATGATGGTTTCCGTTTCCCCCGCATCCCGTTGGGCTTTACTTTCTCCCACACAGAGAATGGGAATCAAACCATTGGCTTGGGCTGCTAGTACCCGTAAATTCGCCGTTTCATCGGTTTCCCCAAAATATTGACGCCGTTCGCTATGGCCGATGACCACATAGTGAATGCCGATTTCCACCAGCATCGCCGCCGAAATTTCCCCGGTATAGGCCCCCGTGGCTTCCCAATGGACATTCTGAGCCCCTAAGCGAATACGCCCACCGTGGAGATGTTGGGATAGGATACTCAAATCCGTAAAAGGCGCACAGAGAACCACCGCCCTCGCTTCATCGGCCTCCTCAATCAGTGGCTTAAATTCCTGCAAAAACGCCTGGGCCTCTGCCTGCGTTTTGTGCATTTTCCAGTTGCCCGCAATAATAATTTTTCGCACGATTCAAATCTTATCGGTGAAAGTCACAAAATTTGTCAACCTCAGTTTAAGCTGTCCGGGGGATCAAATAAAAGTAACCCTTAACCAGGCTGCCCGAATTAATCTTCCAAGAAGGCTTTCACTTCTCCCATAGGGGTCAAAACCAAGCGAATGGTTTCTTCTTGATCCGTGGCGAGGGGAGAAACCAAGGGCTCGCCCACGTTAGGCAAAGGTAATTGCGCTAAATACAAACTGGCCGCTTTACCTAGGGGCACAGTTTTTTGTACTTGGCCATCGGGGCTAATTTTTAGACGATATTCCAACGTCTGGGTTTGGCTCTCCGTCGGTTGCCATTGCCGTTGATAAAATTGCCGCACTTCCGCCACCTGGGGAATGGTATCCAGCAAATTTTCAGACCGGGGTGGCAACGGTCGGGGCGACGGGGCGACAAAGGCGGTGGTCGGGTTCGGGGGAATGGGCGGAAAATTCCTGGGGCTCGTTAAAACGTTGCCACCATAGGGTAAAGCCTGGCCATCCTGACGGGGCAAAATGGGTAAAGCATTTGGTTGGGAAGGCGGTGCAGCGGGACGGGGAGCATCGGGGGGCACTAAGGGGGTTAAGGGGAGTGCTGGCGGAATGGCAATTTGGCTTTGCCCAGGGGGCGGGGGAGCCGTAAGGGCCGGGGGACGAATCCGTTCAGGTGGTAACACTACGGCCACATTGGGATTACGGGGGGGAGGCGAGGCTTGAACCACTGTCGATGGCGGCGGTAGGGGGTCTCGTAAAGCCAGCGTTGGTGCGAGGGTGGGCGAGGCTGTGGTTGGACGGGGGGCAGGGGGAATGGCGGGCATCACTGGCTGGAACTGGAACTGACTTTTCGCGGGAATGGGGACGATGCCGGGATCCACAACGGTCTTTTTCGGTTGCCACTGGCGCACCATGGCCCCCATAACGCCGATCGCCACCATACTGACCAAGGCGATCGTGCTCCAGCGCCAAAATCCCCATTTTCCTGGGGAAGGTTGGGACGATTCGGTGGCCGAGGCCTGTAAGCGAAATTGTTCTAAGGCCGTGGTCAAATCGTATAACTGGGACGTGGTTAGGGCGATCGCCTGGTTTGGTCCCGTTAACCCATCGCCGGCCTTCACTTTGAGTTGATGGCTAAATGGAGACTGGGGTTGGAGACTAAAAGCCAGGGAACTGACGGAATCTGGAGTAGCCGTTGACGGTGTCTCGTTACCAACATGCCGTGCAGCAGATCGGGGGAAGACCGCCTCAGTTTGGGAAAAAAAAGCCCGACTCAACTGGGTTTGGACATAACTTTCCACCGTCTGGGCCAAAGCATCCAAATGGGCCGATGTCCCGGTTAAGGTCGTTTGATGTTCCTCTGCTAAACGCGGGTCATCAAAATGCAGCGTAAATTGATAATTAGGAGGTAACACCTTGGGTTGCCGCTGCCAAATTCCCTGCACCTGCCAAAGCTCCAAGGTACAAGTGGGGGGGGTGTAACGTCTGAGTAAACTTTCCCTAACCAGCTTCATAAACGAATGTTTGTGCGGTAACGAGTAGCACCCCCCATAAACGACGGGCACCATTCTGACTACTATAGAAGAGTAATTCCATTAACAGCGATAGAATCCGATCATTGGTCAAAGTCGCCCCTGCCTGGGGATGCTTGGCGCAGTATGATTGTGCTAAGTGCCGCAGTTTTTTCCCATAGTTCCCCAACAATATGGTCTGGAATGGGTCTTTTCCCTGGGCTATCGTCTGTTCGGCTAAGGTTACCGATCGCCGTAACAACTCCTGGTATTGCTGGGTTAAATAACTAATGACCCCCACCAAAGCCCGAATGCTTTCCACATCCAGTAGATTAACTGCTTGGGGTCGTAAGCCTTGAACCTGTTCTACGGGATTCATCGCGTTCAGATCCAATGTCACATCCCCCCCGGATACTTGTTGCAAAGCCCCTTGCCACGTCGCCTCATCTAAATCCGTCAGGGCATAGAGCGCTAATAGCAATTGATCAAGGTGAACATTAATGCTGGTTAGCTGGGGGGGGGTTAGGCGCTTACCCAGGGGTAAGGATAGGGATGACAGGGGAGAGGGGGAAGGATCGTTAAAAGCCATGGCATGGACAATACAAAGGATATCGGTCCCCAATCCAGGGGCACCCATTATTGATGCAATAATAACGGTTTTGTTTCCTGAAGATAGGGGAAATTCAAACCGATGAAAACAGAGAAGACAAAGATAAAGTCAAAAACCCGTCAGAGTATGAAGCCGCTTCCCAACAAGCCCAACGTTTTGAGATTCGGTGTTAGATTGGTTTAGAACACAAAAAACTTCAATGCTGATGCTTTGATATCGTCCTTCTGCAAATTAGCAATTTTGCCGAATGATCCCATCCCGATTAGATTAAGAAACGTAACAGGTTCGGAGTGTCAGCAATGATTTTAGTAGTCGGGGCAACGGGGGGCGTCGGTAAACGTGCGGCGTAAACTCCAGTTTTTTCCCTGGTATTTTTGGATTAAAAATTGAAGCCATCCAAACCTATACCAATCCCCTAACGCCCCAGTTTATCCACGTCAGTTCCGCTGGGGTAACCCGTCCCGGTAAACCCGGTTTAGACCTGGAAGCAAAACCCCCTGCTGTCCGCATGAATGATCAATTGGGAGGCATCCTAACCTGGAAATGGGCCGGCGAAAATGCCATCCGCGAGAGTGGTTTAACCCATACAATCCTTCGCCTCTGTGCCTTGACAGAGGAAACGACCCCCCAGATTTTGCACTTTGTCCAAAGGCATACCCTCAAAGGACAAGTTCGTCGTCAGGCGATCGCCCAATTATGTGTGTATGTGTGGATGCGCTGCAATTAGTAGCGGCGGGGCAAAAAACCGTCGAAATAAGCATGGCCGGGACAGGCAGTAATCGCACGGCTTGGGCGTTTTTGTTACAACAATTGGTGTTTGATTAAGGACTATTGACGGCTAAATCAAAGCTACTTGTCCTGTACTCAGTTGATAATAACCACCGACAATGATCAGCTTTCCTTGGGTAATCAATTCCCTTAACAGGGGGGACTTTTTAAGAATTTCGACTTGATAGGCCACATTGGCCTTAGTTGCTTTTTCCAAGCTATCCAACCCATT
>JBJOGT010000386.1:0-4818 GCA_046048115.1 Cyanobacteriota bacterium
GAGTGAGGGGGAAACTCTCATGCTCGGTTTTGAAGACGAGCCGTTGTGGTGACATGACGGCTTAGTTTAACCGTGACAGAGTTAGTGACTGTTGGGGGTGGCCTGCCCTATACACCTGGAACTGAAAACCGGGAAAGTGTTGGACGTTTTACTCGGGATTTTGCCAACGAATCAAACTCGTAAACAGGTCAATGATTGGCTCTGCCACAACAATAGGTTTCCTAAAATCTAATCCCTTTACTGCTGGGTAATACTTCCAATCTGAGAAAAAGACTCGCCGCACAATGCCGATCGCCGTTTTTGTAGAAGCATTAAGATTTGCAATTGTTTTTCAGCCCTGGGTCAGTTTGTGGATAATCTTTAGAAAAACTGTTCCAGGGGAGATGATCGATGTCTGTTTCGTTACCGCAGCATGATAGCCCAGAAAATCAAGCCAAACGCCAAGCGTGGCTAGGGCAGAATCGCAAAAAATATGAATTTAATCCTGAGTATTTGCCGCCGTTAACAGTGCTGAAGGATGTACCGAGGAATGAAAGTTTTTCTGCCCGTTATTTAGCGGAACGTGTGCCCAATACGGTGGCGGAATTATCGGCCAATTCCCTGGCGGTGCGGGTACGTTCCCTGTGGGATCCATTGGATGAGCTACAGGATTTTGAAGATTTTTATCCCACCCTCAAGCCCCCCTCGGTGATGCCATCCTATCAAACGGATGAAGTCTTCGCCGAGCAGCGTTTGAGTGGGGCTAATCCCATGGTGATTCGACGCTTAACCGCTTGGCCCGAGAGTGTGAATTTTAGTGTGGCAGACGTGCAAACTGCCTATGGGTCATCTCTTAATTTGCAGCAAGCGTTAGCGGAAGGGCATTTATTCGTTAGCGATTATCGCAGTTTGTCCTTTGTGCAAGGGGGAACCTACGCCAAGGGCAAAAAATATTTACCGATCCCGATCGCCTTGTTTGCTTGGCGAAAAATGGGTTACGGAACCCGGGGAGCCTTGATGCCGATCGCCATTCAATTGAGTGATCCCAGTAATGCCCAGGGATCATTGTTGACGCCCTTTAGTCCCGCCAATCAGTGGTTGTATGCCAAAATCTGTGTCCAAATTGCCGATGCTAACCACCACGAAATGGCCAGTCATTTGTGCCATACCCACTTTGTCATGGAACCCTTTGCCATTAGCACCGCCCGGCAACTGTCCCCCACCCATCCCTTGCAGGTGTTGCTAAAACCCCATTTCCGTTTCATGCTCTACAACAATGAATTGGCGCGACAACGGTTGGTGAGTCAGGGGGGCATTGTGGATGATTTACTGGCGGGCACCTTGGCGGAATCGTTGCAAATTACCCAGGAAGCCTATTTTAAAAATGCTGAAAATCAGTGGTCTTTGGCGGAATCCGCTTTACCCATCAGCATTAAAAATCGGGGCATGGAACTCGATAGCCAAGCAGATTTGCCCCATTATCCCTACCGTGACGATGGTTTATTGCTCTGGCAGGCGATCGCCGACTACGTGAAAGACTATTTAGCCATTTATTACCCCAGCGTTGAGGATATCCAAGGCGATTACGAACTCCAAGCCTGGGCCCAGGAATTAACCGATCAAGGCCCCGACGGTGGCAAAGTCAAAGGGATGCCCAGCCGGATAGAAACCATCGAACAATTGAACGACATTGTCACCACCATTATTTTTACCTGTGGCCCCCAACATTCCGCCGTTAATTTCACCCAATACGACTACATGGGCTTTATTCCCAACGCCCCCCTCGCCGCCTATCAACCGATTCAAACCCAGTTCGATCCCCATCAGGATTTAACCCTAGCGGAATTAATGGCCTTTTTACCCCCCGCTAAACAGGTGATGGGACAAATTCAAATTCTCTATGCCCTCTCCGATTATCGTTACGATCAACTCGGTTATTATGATCAAAATTTCGGCGATCGCCCTGCCAACATGGCCCTTGCCCGCTTTCGCCAAGGGTTAAACTTAATCGAACACAAAATTAAACAACGCAACAAAAACCGGGTCATTCCCTACGAAGTGCTGCGTCCTTCCTTGGTACTCAATAGTATTAGTATTTAGCGAATCTCAAGGAATAAATGGGCAAAAATCCGATCCCTAATTCTGGGGTGGGGTCAAAATGATGCGACGTTGGTTGGGATTGTGGCGGGGGCTAAGCTCCTCCATGATCTTGCGGCTTTGGCTGGGATCAAAACTGCGATTGAAGTCCTTGCGGAGTTGCTTGACCCGCTGTTCCGTTTCCTCCACCTGCATGGTAATTTCGTCTAATTTTTGCTGCTGAAGCTGTTGGTAGGGAATGAGGCGAAAAACTGCGATGCCTGACACCAAGGCCAAAACTGCGTTTAATCCCAACTTGAAAAAAATTTCGGCCAATAACCACTGATGTTCCGGTTGAAAGGTCTGGGATGGGCGGGGGCGATTCCGCTGGCGAGAACGACGGGCAGGTCGGCTTTTAAGGGTTTGAGCGGTCATAATTAATACTTTTTATCCCAGGAGTGAAGAGGGAGTACGGCAATGATGATACCTAATTTACAGATAAATTACCGAAATCCCTAGGACGCAATGGATTACGACCTAAGGATTTAATTAATCTCTGGGACAGGAAAGTTATTTATAAAGTTCCGTGGAAAGACGGAAAGCCATTAAAGCGGGAAGCAATGCAATGACCAAGGCAGTCAAAACTTGTGTATCAGATAATGCCATAAACGATTAACTCCTGATGAATACGAAGTTGAAAAAGAGAATTAACAACACTCTGCAATATTACGGTCGATTTCGGAAATAACTTGTTACAAGTCTTTAAAAATCCAAACGATTAGCCCCAAAGCATAGGCGGCGATCGCCGTGGGAACGACAGTCTACTCCCTTCATTAACGTTGATTGCGTCGTCTCGCCCCCTCTTGGAAACCCCGGTCATAGTCTGGGGAATTGCGAGGATTATCGTAGCGCGCCCCATTGATGCCATCCTGTAAGCCGCGAAAATATTCATCTTCAGGGGAAACTGGGCGATTGCGGTTGGCTTCGTTGGATCGTTGGACGCTATTGACGATCGCCCCGACCCCGACGGTGGCACCGACCCCCAACATGAAGTCCCCAAAACTGGCGAGGGCGGGAGGGGCAATTAAACTACTAACGGTGACGGCACTGGCGATCGCCGTTAAAATTTTGAAACCTTTCATGGATTTACACTGTGCTCCGAATAAACCAATTAATGAACCAATCAAGCAGAGAAAACAAGAGAGACTAAGGGCGTTCTTCCGACCAACCATCAACCATGACGGAAATCACCTTCGGTTGTCCATTCACCAAAGCAAACCGAATCACGTCTTTGGCCATGGACACTAATTTACGGTTATCACTTAGCTCCGTTGTTTCCAGGTTATAACGGGTCACCACAGCAATATGGCCATCATCATCAAAGCGGACATTAATGTTTTCATTTAGGACTTCATTGGCCTCCCGTTGGTCGTAACTGGCTTTTAACATGGCACGGTGGGCGCTAAGTCCTTCTATGGTGCGCGTAATGCTTTGATTGCCAGTTTGTACCGTGACTTCCGACACCACAAAGGGTGCAAGGAAAGACATTAACGTTTCCACATCTTCAGCTTTCTCAGCTTGTTTGATCTGATCCATCAATGCCAAAATTTGCTTTTCATCGAATGCTGTCTCTGTTTGGGCCACTTCCTGGGGAGGAGAAACAAGGGGCAGGGGGGATTCAGCGTTGATCGGATTAGCACAGAGGGCTGAAACGGCGATCGCCAGGAGTAGTGGTTTAAAACCAATAAATTTCATAGGGGATGATCGACTTTTGTAATAGTTCCTTGCAAATGCTACCAAGAAGTTACTAGCAAAAGCAGAATTTTTTGCCCAAACAGATGGGTGGCAAGTTAAGCAAAAAGTGCTTCTGTCAAGAGGAACAGGAAAAAGCAGAGAAATAGGGGGTGAAGTGGTAGTGCGCTAGCAAAGTGTGGGATAGATGGCAAAATCATGCCAAGTCCATGGTTGCGAGGTTAATTGTGCTCGTTGAGCAGCAGTGTCACGAGTGCGGCTATGACTCCAAATCCAGTTGAAATAGCTCACCACTAAACGCGCCGTCACAGTCGTCTGCGACCAAAGCTTGCCAAACTTGTTCTGACGACGATGCCATCGTCCTGTTTGCTGCCGAATAATGCCATTGGTGCGTTCAAGACGCTGGGTGTTCTCCTTGCCGATAACATGGAGGATTTCAGGTGCTAGAACTCGCTCATAGCCTCCCCAATTGTCGGTATACCATAGATTGCTATCCGTCTTTCCTTCAGTGCTAACTACTAGTTCATCAAGAAAGGCATCTGTGTGCTTCCCAACGCGAACGCTCAGAATTAAACCACTGTCCTTGGCTAAACTCAAGCCAATCCAACAATCACCTACCCCAAGTTCTCCGGGCAGACATTGCTTCTTTTTTTTTTGACAAAAGACCACAGCTCATCCCCGATAATTGCTTCTGTTTTTACTGCTTGAAGAGCTTGATTATGAACTAATTGAGCCTTTTGACTAGCTCTCTTCACTAGATTAACCACTGTTCCATAAGCTCGTTTGCCAATGCGAGCAATGCCTCGCAAACTGCTTCCTTCCGCATGGGATTGAAGCATTGTATGGACTTCGTCTTGGGTAATTTGGCGACGATAGTAAAGGGTATCAAAAGTTTCTGTGAAAGTTTTCTGACAATTAGGACAATGATATCGCTGACTCCCTTTGCTCGTCTTGCCGTGTTTGTACGCTTTCTGATGACCACACAACGGACATTCCATCCCTTACCCCCTT
>JBJOGT010000387.1:0-3155 GCA_046048115.1 Cyanobacteriota bacterium
ACAAGCCATCTCTTATTGTATCATTGCAATCTTTAGCCTCCTAATCACTTAAGGGTTTATTCCAATTTCATGCCCCAAAAATAAAGAAACGTAGCGACTTGTAAATAATTGCAAAAAAATCCGGAAATGCTGACAAAGTCCTCGATAAACTGAAGATAACAATCTAGGGGGTAAATAAATATGGTCAGTTCAGTGCTTGATAAACCATCCAGTGCCACGAAAGAGTCGGCCCTGATTCTCTGGTATGAGGAAGTGGGAACCCATGATGTGGGTTTGGTCGGCGGCAAAAATTCCTCTTTGGGGGAAATGATCCAACAGTTAAAAGCCAAAGGGGTTAATGTGCCCTCCGGTTTTGCCACCACCGCCCATGCCTATCGTTATTTCATTAAAGAAGCCGGACTAGAAGCGAAGTTAAGGGATTTATTTGCGGATTTGGATGTCAATAATATGGCTAATCTGCAAGAACGGGGTCAAGCGGCTCGGCAGTTAATTCTGGATACCCCCTTTCCTGACAATTTGCGGGATGCCATTATCGACGCCTATCGGCAAATGTGCGATCGCCATGGCTGCAATATTAATTGTCGGGGGGTAGATGTGGCGGTGCGTTCCAGTGCCACGGCGGAAGATTTGCCCGAAGCCAGTTTTGCCGGTCAACAGGAAACCTATCTCAATGTCCATAGCGCCAAAGGGGTGTTGGAATCCTGCCATAAATGCTTTGCCTCGTTATTTACTGACCGGGCGATTTCCTACCGCCATCACAATAATTTTGATCATTTTGCCGTGGCCCTGTCCGTCGGGGTGCAAAAAATGGTGCGATCGGATTTAGCCACCTCTGGGGTGATGTTTTCCATCGATACGGAAACGGGTTTTAAAAATGCGGTCTTGATTACGGCGGCCTATGGCTTGGGGGAAAACGTTGTCCAAGGGGCGGTTAATCCCGACGAATATTTTGTCTTTAAACCGACCCTCAAAGAAGGGTTCAAACCTATTTTAGAAAAACGCCTCGGCACGAAGGCAATCAAGATGGTTTATGACGTCGGCGGTTCTAAACTCACCAAAAATGTGGAAGTCAGCGAACCCGATCGCCAAAAATATTGCATTGAGGACGACGATATTTTGCAACTCGCTCGTTGGGCCTGCATCATCGAAGATCACTATTCCCAAGTCCGGGGTATGCCAACCCCGATGGATATTGAATGGGCCAAGGATGGTAAAACCGGGGAATTATTCATTGTCCAAGCCCGTCCCGAAACCGTTGAATCCCGCAAATCCGCCAACATCATCAAAACCTATGAGTTAAAAGATCACAGTCCAGTACTCGCTACGGGTCGCAGTGTGGGGGCGGCGATCGGTCAGGGCAAAGCCCAAGTGATTCGCAATGTTTCCCAAATTAATCAATTCAATCCGGGGGAAGTGTTAATCACCAACCGCACCGATCCCGATTGGGAACCGATCATGAAACAGGCATCGGCGATCGTCACAAATCAGGGGGGACGGACTTGTTTTGCCGGGGATACCCAAATTTTGACCAATCAGGGCTTTATGAGTTTAGGTCAGATTTACGAGCAGGGCTGTGAAGGACTATCTACCCTATCGTTAAATTTAGAAACGCAAAAAATGGAATGGAAACCCATTATTGATACGATGAAACGCTCCGCCGAAATGATTGGAGTGAGTGTATCCCAAACTGGTCGGATTACCAATAACACATTGCGTTTAACCCCTGATCATAAAATGGTGAATTTACGGCATGGAAAATATATCAAAACCGAAATTCAAGCCATGTTAAAAGCCCAAGAAATGGTTTTAGTTTCTCAAGCCATACCGTTATTGGGAGAGGGGCAAAATCAAGCAGCGGACTTAGCCTATTTCCTGGGAGACATTATTACCGACGGTTCCATTTACACTAGTCGTACCCACGGAGAAGTACAATTTATTCAAAAAAACGTCCCGGAAAAGGCTGCTTTTATCGCCACCATGCAGAAAAACGCAACAACACTTTTTGGGAAGTCCTTTACCCCCCAGAAAAAAGCCGTTTCCTCTGGTTCAATTCGGGGGAAAACAGTCACCGGGCAAGCTACTGCCTACCGTCTTTACTCTAAAGCTATTGCCTATGAAGTCCAAGCAAAAGAACAACAAATCACCCAAATCCTCCTAGAAAATGGCCCTGAAATTGCCTATCAATTTTTAGCAGGGGTGATTGATGGGGATGGTTGTTATGCCAATAATCGCATTAATATTTATGTCTCCGAAGAAAATTTATTGCAGGCTGTGATCATTGCTTGTCTGAAAATCAACACCGTTCCCCAGGTAACGAACAATCGCCATATTTACAATGTGCAGATTGTGGAAAAAGTAGCAGAAATTCTTAACTATACCCAACGGGTGAAAGGAGAGGTAAAACCTCGCACCATCCAAACACGCTTTTTTGCTACTAAGCAGTTATTTGATGGGGAAGTTCAGGAGCAAATTAAACTCCGCAAGGATAAAAACTTCCTGATTTCTGACAAACAATTGCAAGCAATGGGTCAATGTGAGTCGCTGCTTAAAAGTGATTTACGGATGCAACGGGTGATTCAAGTGGAAGATGCCCAAGCGGGAGATGTCTACAACATTACGGTGGCGGATCATCACAACTATGTGGTCTTTACGGAGAAATATACCCCAGTGGTAGTATGTAATTGCCATGCTGCGATTATTGCCCGGGAAATGGGCATTCCGGCGATAGTTGGTTGTGGGGATGCCACGGAAACCATTCAAACGGGTCAGGCCGCGACAATTTGTTGTTCCGAAGGGGATGAAGGTCGGGTTTACGATGGAATTTTAAATTATGAAATTCACGAAACCGAATTAAATAATTTGCCCAAAACCCGCACTAAAATTTTGATGAATGTGGGCAATCCTGAACAGGCTTTCGGCTTTGCCAGTTATCCCGTCGATGGCGTTGGTCTCGCTCGCTTAGAGTTCATTATTGCTAATCACATTAAAGCCCACCCCTTGGCCTTGATGAAATTCGATGATTTGGAAGACTTGGACGCAAAACAAGAAATTGCCGAACTGACCAAACTCTACGCTGGGGATCGCCCACAATTCTTTGTCGATAAGCTTGCCCACGGCATTGCCATGATTGCGGCGGCCTTTTATCCCAAACCCGT
>JBJOGT010000388.1:0-3703 GCA_046048115.1 Cyanobacteriota bacterium
TCCAGGGTCAAGTAGCGCACCGTGTCTTCGCCCCCTTCCCCGGAGTTGGATTTGGCCCCCAACCGATTCATGGCGATCGCCAAGGTTTCGTGGGCTTCTCGGGAGAGGGCACCGAGGGACATCCCACCGGTACAGAAGCGTTTAACAATGGTTTCCACCGATTCCACTGCTTCAATGGGAATGGGGGCTTGTTCGGGGTTGAGGTCTAACAAATCCCGCAGGGCGGTAACCGGACGATCCTTTAAATATTTGCGGTACAACTCGTAATGGTCATAGGCCTCTGCATTTTTCCCATTGGCCCCTTTTTCGTAGGCAGCCACCGCTTTATGCAACGACTTCGACATTTCCGGAGAGTTCATGTGGTACTCACCACCGGGACGGTAGTTGAAGAAGCCGTAGTTTTCCAGTTTCTTGGCTGTTTCCGGAAAGGCTAAACGATGGAACGCCATCACTTCCTTGGCCACATCCGCCACGCTTAAGCCCCCAACCCGACTGGTGGTACCCGCAAAGGCATATTCCACCAATTCCGGCCCCAGACCGATCGCCTCAAAGATTTGCGCCCCGTGGTAGGAGGAGAGCAGGGAAATACCCATTTTGGACAGGATTTTAAATAGCCCCGCTTCCACCGATTGACGGTAATTTTTCAACGCCGTGGGTAGATCCACTTTTTCCATGCGCCCGTTGTCCATTAACTTTTGGGTTTTGGGATCGAGCCACCATTGCCGCACCGACTCCAACGCAAGGTAGGGACACACCGCCGAGGCCCCATAGCCCACTAAACAGGCGAAGTGATGGGTGCTCCAACATTGGGCCGTATCCACCACTAAGGAAGCTTTTAACCGTAACCCGGCCCGAATCAGGTGATGGTGTACTGCTCCCACTGCTAACAATGGGGGAATATAACTCTGGTTTTCGGTTAATGCCGCACCCTCAGGGCGATCGGTTAATACCAGAATCTTTGCGCTCCCTTCCACAGCGGCGATCGCCGTTTTGACCAACTCATCCAACGCGGTTTGTAAGGCCTCTGGCTTCCCCAATGGGTAAAGGGTCGAAAGGTCTGCGGTGGGCAAAGACCCCTGTTTAATGGCCGTTAATTCCGCTTCATTGAGCACCGGCGAATTAATTTTGATCATCCGGGCAGACGCCGCCGAGGGTTCCAGGATATTGCCCCGTTCCCCTAAACTCATGGCCAAGGACATCACCAAATTTTCCCGCAGGGGGTCAATGGGGGGATTGGTCACCTGGGCAAACCGTTGTTTGAAATAGTCATACAGTAAGCGGGGTTTCGTGGACAGCACCGCCAAGGGAATATCATCCCCCATACAGAACGTTGGTTCTTTGCCCTGACTGGCCATGGGCACAATCACCATTTCCACATCTTCAGCGCTATAACCGAAGGCCGCCTGTTGTTGCAGCACTGCCTGAGCCTCAGCAAACAGAGGCGTTTCGGCAAAGGTGTCAGACTGAACCACCTGACGATTAGTCTTCACCCACTCCCCATAGGGATGCTTTTTGGCGATCTGTTGTTTAATCTCGTAATTTTTGAGGATGGTTTTGGCTTCCAGATCCACCGCAATCATCTGTCCCGGTGCTAATCGACCCTTTTCAACAATGTCCCCTGCCGGTAGATCCACTACCCCCGCTTCTGACCCCACCACCAGGGTGTTATCTTTGGTGATGCAATAACGGGCCGGTCGTAAGCCGTTGCGGTCTAACCCAGCCCCCACGGTTTTCCCATCGCTAAACACCAACAGGGCCGGGCCGTCCCAGGGTTCCTGGAGACCACTGTAATAGTCGTAAAAATCCGTAATTTCGGGATAATCCTTTAACGCCGGTTGATTTTGATAGGCCTCAGGCACCAGTACCATGGCCGCCTCCAGGGGACTGCGCCCCGTGCGGACGAGTAATTCCAACGCACTATCTAAATTGTAGGAATCACTATTGGCCTGATTGACAATCGGGGTTAAGGCTTCCAGTTCCGACGCTGACCAACCGGACACGCTCAGTTCCGCTTCCCGCGCCGCCATCCAATTAATATTGCCCAACAGGGTATTAATCTCCCCGTTATGCCCTAACATCCGCATCGGTTGGGCCAGGGGCCATTTGGGCATGGTGTTGGTGCTAAAACGACGGTGGTAAACGGCAAAGTTGCTGGTATATTCGGGGTTTTTCAAGTCCTCATAAAATTCCCCTAACACCATACTGCGAACCATGCCTTTGTAAACAATGGTGCGACAGGAGAAGGAACAGATGTAAAAGTCTTCTGCCAATTTTTTACCAACAATGGAGCGGGCAATGTACAACCGCCGATCCAACTCGTCCCCCGCTGCCCCTTCCGGACAGGTGACAAAAACTTGCTCAATATGGGGTTGATTGTTCCGCGCCTGGGTTCCCAACACATCCGGGTTAACTGGCACTTCCCGCCAGCCCAACACCGTTAATTTTTCCAACCGTACCACTTCTTCCACATAGGCCCGGGCCACCTCCCGCGCTGCCGGTTCCTGGGGTAAAAACACCATCCCCACCCCCAGGCGATCGCCGTCGGGCATGGGTAAATTGCGGGTTTCAAACCAGCGGGCTAATAATTGTCGGGGAATCCCCGTCATGACCCCGGCTCCATCCCCGGAATCATTATCCGAACTACAGCCCCCTCGATGTTCCATACAGCCTAATGCTTTCAATGCTTGCTCAATTAGGGTATGTTGGGGTTCACCGTGAAGATCGGCAATGAAACCGACCCCACAGGCATCCCGCTCTTCAACGAGCCAGGGTTGACCCAAAAAAGGGAAAGTTGCAACAGAGGAGTTATGCATAGGAACTGAGAGTGAGATGGCAGATTAAATTTAAGTCGTCAAAAAAGGTACGCTAAACCATTGCTAGCGCTGTCACCGTAACCGTATGCCTTGCCCGCTTTGGTTCATCCCTAACAGTCGGTGGAGCGGGACTAAGCACGGTGGGGATATCAAGACGTGTCGGAGTGTGCTTGTAACTATTCTTTATATTATGACGAAATCCTAAGCCCTTTCAATTGTTGGGCGATTAAATCACAAACGGCTATCTCGCAGAGATCCGCTACGCGGTGGGCTGCTCCGGGTTTACCCCGTATCTCTCGTAATTGTTGACGGACGGATTCTAATTGTTCGGGGTGATCCAACCAAGCCGCTAGTTTTTCGGCAACCCCCACGGGGGTTAACGGGCCTACTAATTCGGGGACAATTTCCTGACCTGCCCAGAGATTGGGCCAAGCAAAAAGGCGATCGCCGCCAATGATGAGGTAATTAATCAAACGGGCAAATTGTGTCCCCACGAAGGGCAAGCGGGCCAGTAATCCGGGGATGCCGTCCCAATGACGCATAGCCTCTAAGTGCTGGGTTGGCAGCAGTACAATCATCGGCACCGCCAGGGCTCCTAATTGGGCCGTATTAGCCCCAACGGTGGTAAGGGCAGCGCTCAGTTTTTGTAAGGCAGTCAGGGCCGGAAATTGACGGCAAATTGCAATGGTTACGCCGGTGGATGTTAATAAATAAGGATCGCCCTGGTCTGGGCAAATCAACTGGGCCCCCACGTTACCCATTTTAGTCACCATGGGATTGTGAACCGGATCAGCATACTGAACCAATTGATCTAAGTCCACCGTCGGGGCTAGAAAAAGTTGAAATTGACAATCGGGATGGCTTTTGTGGACTTCGGCGGCGATCGCCAG
>JBJOGT010000389.1:0-4159 GCA_046048115.1 Cyanobacteriota bacterium
GGACTATTCCCTTCCTGGGCTAGGTGGGCTAAATCCGTTAACTTGACCAACGATTCCGCCAACCCATAGAGATCCCGTGCATTGGCTGTGCCGGCCCCCACCCGCCCCGTTAACCGTTCTAGGTCATAAATCTGCCGGAGCAATTGGCGCAAATCCTGGCGTAGGGGGGGATTATTCTGCAATTCTTGGATGGTTTCTTGTCGGGCCTGAATACCATTTAAATCCAACAAGGGTTGCAACAACCATCGCCGTAATGTCCGGCCTCCCATGGGGGTAGCCGTCCTGTCCAAGGCCCAGAGCAGAGAACCGTGGTAACTGCCATCCCGCACGGTTTGGTTAATTTCTAAATTGCGTCGGGTTTGGTGATCTAATACTAAAAAATCCGTCAGGGCGTAGGTTTTGAGGGGTTGAATGGGGACGACGTTGGCCTTTTGGGTATCTTCGATATATTCCAACAGTCCCCCCGCAGCCCGAATGGCTAAGGGTAAATTTTCACACCCGAATCCCTCTAGGGATTTAACCCGAAAGGTCGTCAACAATCGTTGTTTGGCTTCCACGAGGGAAAACGGTCTTTGGGAGCGCAGGGAATAACAAAAGCTATTGGGTAATGCTTTGGGGATATGTTCCGAGGGTTCACCGGGACGCAAAATATTTCGCACGTCGGGGGCAGCGGTGGGAATTAATACCTCCGAGGGTTGCAGTCGTAATAGCTCAACAGCTAAATCTTCTAATTTTTGCGACTGACAGGTGTAAAATTCCCCGGTGGAAATGTCGGCGTAGGCTAGTCCCCATTTGTCCTCCACCAAGGCGATCGCCGCGAGGAAATTATTACGTTTGGCCGGGAGCATACTGTCATCGGTCAAGGTTCCCGGTGTGAGGAGTTTGGTGACTTGCCGTTCCACCATCCGCTTTTCCGCCTGGGCCGTGGCCGCATCTTCTACTTGATCACAGATAGCCACCGCATAGCCCTTTTCCACCAACTGCCGCGCATAGCGTTCCAGGGCATGGTGGGGTACTCCGGTCATGGCCACCCGGCCAATTTCCTTGCCCCCCTCCTTACTGGTGAGAATGAGTTCCAATTCCCGCGCAATAATCACCGCATCCTGAAAAAAGCATTCAAAAAAATCCCCCACCCGATACAACAATAATGCCCCCGGATACTGCTCCTTCACTTCCGTATAGTGCTGGAACATGGGGGTTAACTTTTGACGATCAAGGAGGCGATAGTCGCTCTGGGGTTCTTTGATGGTGCCGGGGGTCTGGGGGTCAGTCATTGAGAAAGCATTCTATGCAGCAGCCCTTTATTGTAACGGGGAAAACTCGGCAAAATGTGCCTAACTAACCCCATGGTGGCGGAAAAATAATTCCACCGCCTCGGCTAAATTTTCGACAATGTAATCCGGTTGGTAACACTCTAATTGCTCCCGATCCCGAATACCTGACAAAACGGCGATTACTGGCATACCTACCCGTTGGGCGGCCAAAATATCCGCTTCCGTATCTCCCACCATCCAAGTGCTCGCCGCTGGGGGTAATTCAGCCACAGCCCGTTCCATCAGCAGGGGTTTGTCGTTGGTGTCCCCGGTTTTGACGTAATCATTACCCAAGCAGTAACGGCGATCGGTGGGGAAAAAGTCCGTTAACTGATTGCGATTTAAGGCCTCATCCAATTCCCGTACCCGTCGCATGGTCATCACCACCAAATCAACGCCCTGGTCTAGGACACGATGCAACACAGGCTTAACCCCCGGCAACGGTAAATCATAGGGTAAATAGCTCATGGTATGTACCGTTTGTTTCCGGAGTAGGGCAAATTGATCCACCTGGGTAGCCTTCAAACCAGAATCAAAACCAATCTGCGTTTCAGGAACCTTGGCCCGTTTCCGTTGCCAAAAGTCTGCTTTGCTGAGGCGATGCACCGTCTGCTCTGGATCTCTAATGCGCTCTAAACAATAGCAGTAAACCCGATAGTAACGTTCGGACACATCCATAATGGGTCCATCACAGTCGGTAATTAGTCTTAGCATGGGAGGTTTGCCACCACGGAAAAATCAGACCAATATTATCAAACCTAGGCAATTTTTCTGAACCAGCGGTCAACCACGGCCCCGTTTAAAAGGAATAATCATCGTCATTTAGTCCAGCACAATGATCGCGGAACACCATGGCGATCGCCGTCATTGCCCAAACTCTTGCCGGGCCTGTTCCACTAACTCGGCGGTAATCTCATCCAAATCCGCTTCCCGCGCCAACTGTTCAATGCGCTGACGGGCCTGTACCCTCGCAAAATAAGGAATATTTTTTAGTTTTTGTTGGGCTTCCTTAGTCCAGGGTAGGGATTCTTGCCATTGCATTGCTGCACATTTCTCCATTGGATGTGGTTTTAGTCATAATTCACGTTACCATCTGGCCTTAACTTGCCACACATCGACTCCGCTTTAGCCCGACGCCATGTTCTCATAGCCGAGGGCCGGTGGGATATGTTTAAGGGTGGGATATATTAAGAAATGTAAACAAAGTCTTCCCAAAAATTTATGACCTGTGCAGTGGACTCCCCTGTAATTGTGATTGGCGCTGGGATCGGTGGTTTGACCACCGGGGCATTGCTGGCAAAGCGGGGTTATGCGGTCAAAATTTACGAACAGGCAAATATTCCGGGGGGCTGTGCTTCTACTTTTCGGCGGCGGGGGTTCGTTTTTGATGTCGGAGCAACCCAAGTGGCTGGACTGGAACCGGGGGGCATTCACCATCGCATTTTTCAGGAGTTAGGTATTGATTTACCAGAGGCGACGCCATGTGATCCGGCCTGTGCGGTCTTTTTGCCAGGGGAAACTGAACCCATTAATGTGTGGCGCGATCGCCAGCAGTGGCAACGGGAAAGACAAAGACAATTTCCAGGCAGTGAGCGTTTTTGGCAATTGCTCAATACCTTATTCGCAATCAGTTGGCGGTTTCAGGGGCGTGATCCGGTTTTACCCCCCCGCAATGCTTGGGATGTAGGGCAATTGGTGCAAGCCTTGCGTCCTGATACCCTGTTAACGGCTCCTTTTGTGGGTTTAACGGTGGGGCAAGCGTTGCGATTACTGGGGTTGGGGTCAGACCAACGCTTAAAAACTTTTTTGGATTTGCAATTAAAACTCTATTCCCAAGTGGGAGCGGATGAAACAGCATTACTCTATGCCGCGACGGCCTTGGCCGTATCCCAGTCGCCCCAGGGACTATCCCATTTGCAAGGCAGTATGCAGGTTTTAAGCGATCGCCTCGTAACTGGTTTAAAAACCCATGGTGGGGAATTATGGTGTCGGCAGCGGGTGGAAAAAATTCACACGGAAAATGGCCGGGCGATCGCCGTCACGGTACGGGATTTAAAAACCGGGGAAACCCGGCGGGAAGTTGCGGGCCAAGTGATAGCCAATTTAACGGTGCAAAACTTAGTTGAAAATTTAGACGTGCCCTTGCCAGGGTATCAACAGCGGGTTAAAAAACTCCCCCCTAGCTCCGGCGCTTTTGTCATCTATTTAGGCGTAACAGAAGACGCTATCCCCCCAGACTGTGCGCCCCATTTGCAATTTTTGTATGATCCCACTGGCCCCATCGGTGAAAATAATTCCCTATTTGTTAGTGTTAGCAAGCCCGGTGATGGTCGTGCCCCTACAGGTTTTCGCACCCTTATTGCCTCTTCCTTTACCGATGTTGTTCCCTGGTGGCAAGATTCGCCGGATCAATACCAAGCCCGGAAAACTCACTACCAACAAACGGCGATCGCCAAATTAGGACAATATTTCACCCTTAGCGATCACACCCTAATCCATGCCGAAAGTGCCACCCCCCGCACCTTTGCCCACTACACGGCCCGACAACAGGGCATTGTGGGAGGGGTTGGTCAGCGATTATTCACCTTTGGCCCCTTTGGTTTTGCCCCCCGCACCCCCCTCCGCAACCTCTGGTTAGTGGGGGATTCCGTCCATCCCGGAGAGGGAACCGCCGGGGTGAGTTATAGCGCCCTGACCATAGCCCGGCAAATTTGTGCCCAATCCGCATCAAGCTTCTAGGGTCAGGGTGAACTACCCCGCCCTAAAGGGCAGAGCTTCCTACCCAAAGAACTGCTTTCTACCCCGAAGAATAGTAAGTCTTACATTCTGGCGATAGGCGGACTCCC
>JBJOGT010000390.1:0-11454 GCA_046048115.1 Cyanobacteriota bacterium
AAAATTGTCCTTTGAACAGGAACGACAACGGATTTTACGTCCTTACCTCGTTCCTGCGGCTAAACGGGCCATTATGGGCAAAAGTCGCTATGCCCAAAAGATTCGCAGTCAGATTGACCAAGCCAGTGAAAGTCGCGGGGCTGTGCTGGTATTTGGGGAACCAGGGTTAGAAAAGGATAATACCGCCGCCCTAATTCACTTCGGGTCAGCCCAGGCCCACCAGGAAGTAATGGTGAAAGTCAATTGTGCGCTCCTGTCCGCCAGTGGTGGGGAGTTGTTTGGGCACAACGGCGGCAAAGGGGGGATTTTGGAGGCGTTAGGTCAAGGCACATTGTTGTTAAATAATATCCAGGAACTGAATCCCGGGTTGTTACCGGCGATCGCCCGTTTAATCCGAGAGGGCATCTATCAACCAGCCACGCCACCGGGGGAACCCTTAGCAGCGGAAAAAAACAGTCCAGCCAAAATTATTGCCGTTGCTGAAAATATCATCCCTGAGCTGACCCCGCTGTTTCCAATAACGAATAAAATTCCCCCCCTACGGGTTCGCAAGACCGATATTGATGACTATGTTCAATATTATCTGTCCTTAATTTGTCGTTCCAAAGGTATTGCTGTGCCGACCCTGGCCCCCGAAGCCCTGCGGCGCTTACAGGCCTATGATTTTCCCAATAATTTGCGGGAACTGAATAACCTCATTGAACGGGCCGTCACCCAGTTACAAGGGGATGAGGTGATTACCGAAGAAATTATTTGGCCATCCCAGGGTAAAAAACAACAATTTCGCCTCAACTTACTCAACCGTTACCCCCAACTCCGGCAATTTTTACGCAGTCCTTGGTGGCCCGATCGCCTTAATTATGGGTTTACCCTAGTGGTTTACGCGGCGATCATTGCCATCCTTTTTTTAGGCCCCCAGACCCGCGACAGTAACTTTGCCTTGAATTTATTTTGGGCTTGGTGGTGGCCCCTAGTATTATTTGGCTTTTTGTTTGTGGGGCGTCTTTGGTGTGCCGTGTGTCCCTTTATGATTTACGGTGAAGTCGTCCAAAAATTGTCCCTGTGGATTTGGCCGCGGACGTTGAAAAAATAGCCCCGCCAGGCCGCCGATACCTGGGGCGGTTGGTTTTTATTCGGTTTATTTGCGTTGATTTTATTGTGGGAAGAACTGTGGAATTTAAACAATACAGCTTACTTATCCGCCTGGTTACTATTACTGATTACCGCCGGGGCCATCATTTGCTCACTCATTTTTGAAAAACGGTTTTGGTGTCGTTATTTATGTCCCATTGGGGGGATGAATGGGTTATTTGCCAAACTCGCCATGACGGAATTGCGGGCCCAGCAGGGAACCTGTTCAGCGGAATGTAGTACTTATCAATGTTATAAAGGTGGCCCCGAAAAGGGCGAAGGTCAGGCTACGGAGGGCTGTCCCCTGGGAACCCACCCGGCCCAATTAACCGATAATCGGGATTGTGTGTTGTGTATGACCTGTTTGAAAGCCTGTCCCCACCGTTCTGTGGAATTTAACCTCCGTCCCCCGGCGATCGCCCTGTTAACCACCCATACCCCCCGCTCCTATGAAGTGGCTCTTTTGTTTTTATTGTTAAATAGTGTGCTATTACGACGGTTGCCGGAATTTTGTCAGACCTGGCATCTACCCTCGTCAGAAACCTTTTGGGGCCATGCCCTGTTATCCGGTGCGTTACTATTTCTCCCGGCCTCATTACCCCTTTTAGCCTATGGGTTAATTCCCTCCCCTAGCATCGGTCACAAAACACCGTTTATTAACTTGGCCTATGGCTTCTTACCCTTAACCCTGGCCGCCAATTTTGCCCATTATTTACGGTTAGGACTGGGGGAAGCGGGGCAGGTCTTAACCCTGGTTCCCAAAACGTTTAATCTCTCTTTACCCTTTACGTTGCCCTCCTTGGTGGCCGATCCGGCGGCGATCGCCTTTTTACAGGGTCTGGTGTTATTGATGGGGGTTTTTTGGACAATCTTTTTAACCCAGCAATTAGGCAAGCAATCTTTCTGGAACTTACTCCCCAACCACACCGTTGCCGTGGGCTTGATGGGCATTTTATGGGGAGTGATTGTGGTCACGCCCTAGCCCTTGGAATGTTGGGGGTTAGAGTCAAGGATTCTGCTGGAGTACGTCCATAAACCAATGCTCAAGGCGATCGCCCAAAGCGGCCAAAGAGTATTCTGACTCAGCCCGGTGACGACAGTGATGGCGATCCAGTTTGTCTACATTGGCGATCGCCGTGGTTAAGCCTGATATCGAATCCGGCTCCACGAGAAAGCCCGAAACCCCATCTTGGATAATTTCCCTGGGCCCCCCCCGACGATAGGCAATAATTGGCACCCCACAGGATAGGGATTCCAACGCCACCCGCCCTAAAGCCTCCACCCATTTGTGGGTCATCAGTAAGGCCTGACATTGTCCTAAGGCCCGTTGGAATTTTTCCGTGGGTAAGAAGCCCTGGTAAACCAATTGCGCTTGGGGATAACGAGTTTGCAAACTTTCCCAATAATCTTGATCTTGGATATAGCCAAAAATTTGTAACCGTCTCCCCGTCTTCTCCGCTGCGGCGATCGCATCCTCTAAACCCTTTTCCGGCGAAATCCGTCCCGCCCAGGCTAAATCCGTCCCGGCTTCCGGTTGAAACTGATAACGATCCACCTCAATGCCGCCGCCTAAAATCCGAAAAATATCCGGGTCGGGAAAGGTTTCTGCTTGGGCCCGGGTATGGACTCCTAACGTACCCGTTTTAAGGCGAGCTACCCGATCAATCACCTCCTCCATCGCCACCAACCAAGAACTCATATTGACGTAATGGAGCACCGGGGTTGTGAAAAATGGCGCAACGTATAACGGCAACCAATCGTAGGCAAAATTAACAATAATTTGATAATGATTCTGTTTCTGAAAAGCCCAGTCCCATAAATTGGCAATTACGGCATTGGGGGGGATAATAATGGCCGCATCCCTGGCTTGTTTTGGGGCCGAAGTTTGCAAAGTCCCACTAATTTCTTCAATGGGTAAACCTTCAACCTTTGAACCCTCGGGGGCCAAAAGGGTTAATTGATGACCTCGTTTTAATAATTCCTTGGCAATATTACCAATATTTAAACCGACTCCCCCTACTTGGCCAGATTGCAGAGTTCCCACAGGTGTTGCGACGAATAAAATTTTCATTGATATGGGCTAGGAATCCATAGATTCTGAGAGACCAAGCCCATCATCCCATAGAATAAAGGGCTTTATATCCTATCCTGAGAACGCATTGGGAACCCGTCATTATGGCCTCGCCTCGTCAAGTCCATTCCTCTTTTTAAAGAACAAATTTTACCCAACGGCCCAAATTGAATTTAGGGAAATTTGATTGAGATGGGATTTTATGGCTCTGATTCTGGGGGATGCAAGGGAACAGCAAAATCAGGATGATCCCAAGAGCGGGGATCTTCCAGGGGTTCTAAGTGGGTAGTAACGTGGGCCCCCGCAAGTTGATCGGCGATCGCCACTTCGAGGGATTCACACAGATCATGGCCCCGGCGCACTGTCCAATGACCAGGTACAAGGACATGGAAGGAAATAAAAGATTCGGAACCGGATTGGCGGGTTTTCAAGAGATGAAAGCGTAATCCCTGGGCTTCATGGGCAATGAACAGCGCTGTAATTTGCTGCAGTTTTTCCGGGGGGAGCGATTGATCCATCAAGCCCGATAGAGTTTCCTTCAACAACCCCATGGCCGTCCAAATAATATTGAGTCCCACCAGAACTGCAATCACCGGATCTAACCAGTCCCAACCCGTTATTAAGATTAAACCCACCGCCAAAATAACCCCCACCGACGTCCACACATCCGTCAGTAAGTGATGAGCATCGGCCCGGAGGGTAATAGAATTCAGTCGTTTCCCCGCCTGCAACAACAACCAGGCAACGCCGCCATTAATGGCCGTCGCCACTAACGCCAGGATAACCCCCACATTGACTTGGGTTAAGGATTCGGGATTTAAGAACCGATCAACGGCTGTGGCAATGATTCCCAGGGCTGCCATTAAAATAAACGCACTTTCTAAACCACTGGAAAAATATTCCGCCTTACTATGACCAAAGGGATGCTCTAAATCCGGGGGAGTAGCGGCCACGGACAATGCCCAAAAAGCCACGATCGCCGCCAATAAATTAACCGTTGACTCCAAGGCATCAGATAACAATCCTACCGATCCCGTCACCTGATAGGCGGACAATTTCAGTGCCATGGTGGCGATCGCCGCCCCGATGGACAAAAGGGTATAGGGACGGGCAGCACGGGCAGTCATGGGGAATGTTAGAGAACGGTTAGGGCTAACTAAGGGGATGAAAAATTTTTCGGCTGAAAATTTCTCGGCTTAAGAAACCCCTTAGGCGGCTGGCAGATATTCGCTCAATGCCTGCCACCGAAAAATCCGATCCCCACCCATTTCTAAAATGACCTTAAGACGGGGCTCTTGTTGGGTTAAACCAATCAAATATTGGATCTCCGTATTCGACAGCACATAGCCTTCCAAAATCCAGAGTACCAAGCCTTTACTGTTTGCCGGTAAATTCTCTAACTGATAACCGGCGATCGGCTGGGCAAAATAAACAGGACCCACCGCCCCCTCTTGGGCAATATTCTTCTTCCCTAGATGGGCAGGACGGACACCATGGACATTCATTAAATAAGCTCCCACATCCCCTAATCCCCGAGCAGAGAGGGATAGGCTGGTATAGCCACTGGCCCGTAACCGCCGTTGATAGCGACCTTCGTAACCCCCTTCGAGGGGCGCATAAACCGCTAATGCCCCAGCGTTGTCTAAAGCACGGATAAATCCTTTTCCGTCAGCAAGTAATGGCAACATCATAACGATATAAAGAGTACAGACAAGGGGTACAAAATTAGATTAATCTGGCTTGATTATAGGCTAAACCACCCTGGTTAAACCGTTTACGCCCTAGTGATCCCTAGCCCGAGGTAGGATAACCCTACTGTGACATTCGGGAATCCTGCCCGTTCCCACTTGTAAATTGCTGCAAGGATTCGTCATGATGGAAAGGGTAATAAATAGGCTAGTAGGCGAGATGACAATAGGTTATCAAATTTGTTTGAACCTTCTGATTGTTAAACCCGTCTAATAGTCAACTCCATCAAAATCATGGTGTAGATATTACATCGACTGCATTACGCATAGCTTTCACCATTAATGATTTAGTCTAAAGCATTTTTGGGAAAGATAACCACAGTAACAGTTATTCTGCTGCTCACAAGGAGTCATTCCGAATGCCCACCGCCAATCTCCCCTCCTCAACGTCAACTCCCGCCTTTACAGCAGACATGGTGCGGTCTTATCTGCATGAAATCGGACGAGTTCCCCTTTTGACCCACGAACAAGAAATTATTTTCGGTAAACAGGTTCAGCAGATGATGCCGTTGCTCGAACAAAGGGCGGTGTTAGCTGAGACCCTAGGGCGGGAGCCTTCCGATCAAGAATGGGCGGATGCAGCCGTTATTTCTCTGAAGGATCTAAAACGCATAATCCAACAGGGGCAACGGGCCAAACACAAAATGATTGAGGCTAATCTACGCCTTGTGGTGGCGATCGCCAAAAAATATCAGAAACGGAATATGGAATTTTTGGACTTAATCCAAGAAGGCAGTCTGGGTTTAGAACGGGGGGTTGAAAAATTCGATCCGACCAAAGGCTATAAGTTCTCAACCTATGCCTACTGGTGGATCCGCCAAGCCATTACCCGGGCGATCGCCCAACAGGGCCGTACCATTCGCTTACCCATCCACATCACCGAAAAGCTCAACAAAATCAAAAAAACCCAACGGGAACTTTCCCAACAATTGGGGCGCAGTGCTACCCCGGCGGAAATTGCGGCGGCTCTGGACATTGAACCCAGTCAAATTCGGGAATATTTGAGCCTGTCCCGGCAACCCATTTCCCTCGATGTGCGGGTAGGGGATAACCAGGATACGGAACTGTCGGAATTACTAGAAGATGATGGTGTCTCCCCCGATGCTTATATAACCCAAGAACTAATGCGGCAAGATTTACATAATTTGCTATCGGAACTAACGCCCCAACAACAAGCCGTCTTAACCCTCCGCTTCGGCTTAGACGACGGCAATGAATTATCCTTGGCAAAAATTGGTCAACGTCTCAATATCAGCCGGGAACGGGTACGACAACTCGAACACCAGGCCCTTGCCCATTTGCGGCGACGTCGTTCCAACATGATGGAGTATATTGCCGCCAGTTAGATTGGGATGCTTCGTTGAACACTAGAATTTGACATCCTCCAGGTCTATGACTTGGGGGATTTTTCTAGGGGACGGAGGCTCAGTATTTCCCAAGGGCTAGCTAACAGCAAGGCTCTTCCCTCCGGGCACATATTTTGGTAGCTTACTAGTTAAAGATTCATCGATAGTATTGACCGATATACTGGCTGTCTAAGGTTATCCGGGGCAGTTTCATTTACCTAAAAGGAGAAACTCTAAAAATGTCCATTGTTTTCCAAGCTGCGTTGGCGGCCCTTGTGCTGTTTTCCTTCGTTATGGTGATCGGTGTTCCGGTGGCCTACGCTTCCCCCCAAAACTGGGATCGTTCCAAACCCTTACTTTATTTAGGGTCTGCCATTTGGGCTGGGTTGGTGATTTTGGTGGCTGGTCTGAATTTTTTGGTGGTATAGGGACAATTCCCTGGCTAGATGCAGAGGGCAGTTAATATTTCGTTATTCTTTGCCCTTTTTACGATTATATAAACCAACGAGATACGCCATGACCGTTTATGAGGGGTCGTTTACTCAGCCCACACCGCCTTTTCGGTTTGCCCTTGTCATTGCCCGTTTTAATGATTTGGTGACAGAAAAATTATTATCTGCTTGTCAGGATTGTCTCAAGCGGCACGGCGTTGATGTGGAACCCACGGGAACCCAGGTGGATTACGTGTGGGTGCCGGGAAGTTTTGAGGTGCCGTTGGTGGCGCGGAAGTTGGCCCTCTCTGGGCAGTATGACGCCATTATTTGTTTAGGGGCAGTGATTCGGGGTCAAACCCCCCATTTTGATTTTGTGGCGGGGGAAGTGGCGAAGGGCATTGCGGCGATCGCCGCTCAAACGGGGGTGCCAGTCATTTTTGGTATTTTAACTACTGATACGATGCAGCAGGCCTTAGAGCGGGCAGGGATCAAGAGTAATCTGGGTTGGCACTATGCCATGAATGCGTTGGAAATGGCTAGCTTAGGGCGTCAAATGGCCGCGTTGCCTGGGGCAAAGTCCTAAAATGGGTGTGAATAGTCCTGTGAGGTCTCTAAGCCTGTGCCCGATCCCTCGGATTCTCTGCCCATAACTGCTTTAAGCCAACAAGTTAAAGATCAAGCCCTGGCGATCGGCTTTCATCAGGTTGGAATTGCTCCGGCTCTGCCCCCAGAATCCGATCTGGCAGTTCAACGCCTACGTTCCTGGTTGGCCTTGGGTTATCAAGGGGAGATGGATTGGATGGCCAATCCCAAACGGCAGTCCGTTCAGGCCATTATGCCTGAAGCCCAGTCGGTGATCGCCGTTGCTCTCAATTACTACACTCCCCATGCCCACAGCGATCGCCCGGGCCACGGCAAAATTTCCCGCTATGCCTGGGGCCGAGATTATCATCGGGTTTTAACGAAACGGTTAAAGATACTGAGTCAGTGGTTAGTTGGTCGGGTTCCTGGTGCCCTCACCCGCTACTATGTGGACACCGGCCCGGTTCAGGATAAACTTTGGGCGGAACGGGCTGGCATTGGTTGGGTCGGCAAAAACGGTAATGTGATCAGTCGTCGTTATGGCAGTTGGCTATTTCTAGGGGAAATTATTACTAATGTGGTTTTGGAAAGCGATCGCCCCCATGCCCAACATTGTGGAACCTGTACCCGCTGTTTAGAGGCTTGCCCGACCCAGGCTATTACCCAACCGTTTGTGGTGGATGCCAATAAATGCATTGCCTACCACACCATTGAGAATCGCCAGGACACCCTCCCAACGGCGATCGCCCAAAATTTACAGGGTTGGGTGGCGGGGTGTGATATTTGCCAAGATGTTTGTCCGTGGAACCAACGCTTTGCTAAAACAACGGATATTGAAGATTTTTACCCCTATCCAGGCAATATTACCCCTGACCTTCAAGAACTGGCTGAAATTACCGATCAGGCTTGGCAAGACCGATTTCCGGCGTCTGCTCTCCGACGAATCAAGCCAGCAATGTTACGACGCAATGCCCGCGCTAACTTAGAAAATAGATGATAGGTTTTCCGAAGGACCGAGGGATGGGGGATTATCTTGATTTTTAGCGGGCTTATCGCTAATCATTTATCGGTCATAGTAAGTATTAATTTTTTTTAATTATTTGACGACTTTGGTTGACAATCTTTTTAACAAATTAATGGGGCTCTCATTTCTTAATATGATAGGTACTAGGGCTTTTTTTCTTGCTCATTTACGTTAACCATGGCCATTAAAGCAATCTTGTTCGATTTTGACGGTACGATCGCCGACACCCACGATGCCTTTGTGGAAATTATTAATCGTCTGGCAGTGGAGTTTGGCTATCCGACTGTTGATCGTCAAGAAGTGGAACGGCTTAAACAGCTCAGTTCTGCCGATATTATTAAATACGCCAAGATTTCCCCCTTTAAAATTCCTTTCATTCTCAAGCGATTAAAAAAGGAATTGGGGAAGCAAATTGCCACCCTAAAACCCTATCTTGATATCAAAGAGGCATTAGTTTTCCTCAAAGAAAAAGGCTATACCCTGGGAATTGTCACCTCGAACAACCAAGATAATGTCTTGAGCTTTCTTAAAATTAATGATCTTACGGATCTGTTTGATTTTGTCTACGCAGGAACCACATTATTTGGCAAAAATCGGATTATTAATCGGGTGCTAAAGGAACACCATTGGAATGCCGAGGAAGTGATTTATATTGGCGATGAAACCCGAGATATTAGTGCGGCAAAAAAAAGTCGATTAACGATGATTTCCGTGGGCTGGGGCTTTAGTTCTCCGGTGATTCTACAAGAATATCAGCCTGATTTTTTGGTGTACCATCCCAGTGAATTGATGACGGCGATCGCCGCTGTTGATGTCTAACCCCAAAAAAGGGAGATCCAAGACCTCCCTCTCCACTCAAATGGGTGTTAATTAACTTGTCATTAACAACAACTAAGCCACTTTAACGGGATTAGCGGCCAATGCTTCCACTAAACGACGCACCGCTGCCACCATGGCCAACTCGTCATTCAATTGATTAATGGCAGATCCGACCCCAACTCCACTAGCCCCAGCGGCGATCGCCATGGGAACGGTCACATCGGATAAACCAGACGCACAAAGCACGGGAACTGACACTGCATGGGAAATGGCATGGGCTGCGGCCAATGTGGGAGATGCTTTTTCGATTAAGCCTAAGATGCCGCTGTGTTGGGGGGCTGCGCTGGTGCCGCCTTCGGTTTGGATCATGTCCGCTCCGGCGTCTACTAAGGCTTCGGCCAGTTGAACCTGTTCATCTAGGGCCAAAATGTGGGGAACGGTGACGGAAAGGGTGGTGTGGGGCAATAGCTGCCGGGTGGCTTGGGTTAGGGCCAAGACTTCCGGGGCGTCAAAGCGACGACCTTGGGCATAGAAACTGTCAAAGTTACCAATTTCCACTAAATCGGCCCCAGCGTCCACGGCATCGGCTAGCACTTGAGCATCCACCGCCGACACGCAAATGGGTAAATCAATCAGACTCCGTACCCGTTGAATTAACTGGCGATCGGCGGCGATATCCACAAAGGTTGCACCACCAGCTTGGGCGGCCCGGACTACGGCACTGACCCGATCGCCGTCGAAATTATTTAACCCACTGATGACCTTTAAGGCTGTCCGTTGCGCTAGGGCCTGTAAAAGTCGGGAATTGTTTACGCTCATAAAATTACACTCAACCTGGAATTGGCATAATTATAGCGGAACAGACTTCCCCCACTTCGTTTCACCTTTGTATTCAATCAAGCGGGTTTTTTGCCCCAACCAACGATTACGATAAAACAAAAATTGTCCCTGTAAATTTGGCAACCGTCCTAGGGCACAAAAAACAGCATAAATCCGTGAATCGTAGGGGCTGAACCCTTGTTGGCGTTGATTGCGATAAATTTTGAAGATATAAACGGGATAGGCCAGGCTGAAAACGCCACTTAACCAAGGGGAAATAAAACCCGATCCGATAATCAAAATGGGTAAAATTAGACCCCATAAAATATTGTTGCGGAGTTGACGGCGGTCGCCAAGGGTTTGATCATCTGGGTAAAGGGAAACGGTTTCAGTAAAAGCATGGCCAGCCCTGACCGCCCGTTTCCACCACTGAGCCAAGGAAAACATTTGGGCATCATGGCGGGTCATTTCTGCTTCTAGGCGATGGACTTGCCAACCCTGTTGCCGCAGTCGATAACATAATTCTGGTTCTTCCCCGGCGATCAACGTTTCATTGAAGCCGTTTACCCCTTGAAAAGCTGTTAAACGCATCATGGAATCGCCGCCACAGACTGTTGCCTCTCCCACGGGGGTATCCCATTCCAGGTCACACAATCGGTTAAAAACGGATTTTTCGGGAAACCTCTCCCGCCGCCGTCCACAAACCACCGCCCATTGATCATGGGTTTTCAATGCGGTTAAGGCTATTTCTAACCACCCATCAACCACTTCACAATCCCCATCTACAAACTGAACCCAGGCCATATCAGGATAATGTTCAACTAAATAACTAACCCCGGCATTCCGAGCCCTGGCCGCTGTAAAGGGAATGCTCAAATCTAATTCCACTACCCCAATATCTAAAGATTGGGCAAAGGTCAGGCTATCGTCCTGGGAACCGGAATCCACATAAACACACACGCCCTGATCCACCACTGAGCGCAAACATTGCTTGAGGCGATCGCCTTCGTTACGGCCAATAACAACAATGCCAAGCTGATCCATGGTGATATCCGAAGCAAAAACGGCTTTAGTTTAGCATTGCTTTCGCCATTGGCGATCTCCAGGGCTGAAACACTCTACGACGATGCCACGGTTTCCAGCAAGGCAGGGGTCAAGGGGATCTGACTAAAATAGTGTTTTTGAAACTGTTCTTCGACAATTAACGCTTGTAAATAATTCAGGGTTGCTTGTGACCGCTCACTATCTGTCGTTGAAACTAAGGGCGAGTCATTGATTACGGTGACAATTTTCCTGGCTAATAGCTCACTAAAGCCGCATTGTTTTTGTAATAACGTTGGGGAAAAAACTTGGTGTTGATGTTGGCATTGCTGCCATAGGGTTTGTAATTTTTCTAGGGTTTTCGCAACCGGTTCCGGGGTGAACTCATAATCTAAAACTAACGGTGCTTGGACGGCGATCGCCTGGTGATAGGCATGGG
>JBJOGT010000391.1:0-2750 GCA_046048115.1 Cyanobacteriota bacterium
TTTGGGCCCAGGGGGTGGTGGGTAGGTTACCGCCATAGATAGAGGAACAGCCGGTGGCATTGGCCACTAACATCCGATCGCCGAATAACTGACTGACCAATTTCAAATAGGGGGTTTCCCCGCAACCGGCACAGGCTCCGGAAAACTCAAACAGGGGTTCCTGCATTTGCTGATGGCTGATTTTATTGAGGTTCAAACTCAGGCGATCGGGGTTAGGTAAATCGAGGAAAAAGTCCCAATTTTGCCGTTCCTGTTCCCGCAGGGGTAGCTGGGGTTCCATATTGATCGCCCGGAGTCGGGGTTGGGATTTATTTTTGGCCGGGCACACGTCCACACAAATGCCACAGCCCGTGCAATCTTCGGCGGCGGTTTGGATGGTGAATTTTAACCCCGTCCATTCCTTATCCTTGGCCGCAGTACTCTTAAACGTTGCAGGGGCGTTGGCCAGTTCCCCTTCGTCATAAACCTTGGCGCGAATAACGGCATGGGGGCAAACAATGACACATTTGCCACACTGCACACAAACATCGGGATCCCACACCGGAATTTCCTGGCCGACGTTGCGTTTTTCCCATTTGGTGGTTGCGGTGGGATAGGTGCCGTCACAGGGGAGCGCACTAACGGGTAACTCATCCCCATGACGACTCATGATTTTCCCCAACACCTCCTTAACAAAAATCGGGGCATTGTCAGGCACCACTGGCCGTAACTCTGTGGCATCAGGATCAACGTGGTCAGGAATGGGGACTTCATAGAGGTGATCCAAGGTCGAGTCCACTGCCTTGATATTCATGGCGACGATTTCCTGCCCTTTTTTGCCGTAGGTCTTTTGGATATATTTCTTGATCTGGGCGATCGCCTCTTCCCGGGGTAAGATTCCGGCGAGGGCAAAGAAACAGGTCTGCATCACGGTATTAATGCGCCGTCCCATGCCCGCTTCTTTGGCCACTTCCACGGCATTAATGGTGTAAACCTTAAGGTTTTTCTCGATAATTTGTTGTTGAATGGGGCGGGGAAAATGGGCCCAAATTTCCGTCGGGGAATAGGGACTATTAACCAAAAATACTGCGCCATTGACTGCGGGATCTAAGACCTCAAACTGTTCTAAAAATTCCCACTGATGACAGGCAACAAAATTGGCTTGACTGACCAAGTAGGTGGAACGAATGGGGTCGGGGCCAAAGCGTAAATGGGACACCGTCACGGAACCGGATTTTTTGGAATCGTAAACGAAATAGCCCTGGGCATAATTGTCCGTATCGCCACCGATGATTTTGATCGAGTTTTTATTGGCCCCCACCGTGCCGTCCGATCCCAGACCGTAGAAGATGGATCGCACCACCGAGGCGGGTTCGGTGGAAAAGTTGGGGTCGTAGTCAATGCTGCTATGGCTGACATCGTCGTTAATGCCCACGGTGAAATGATTTTTGGGGCTAGCCTGGGCGAGATGATCCAAGACTCCTTTGACCATGGCCGGGGTAAATTCCTTCGAGGATAAGCCGTAACGACCCCCCACAATTTTGGGCATCATGCCCCCCCGTTCCGCAAAGGCCGTGATCACATCTTGGTAAAGCGGTTCTCCGGCACTGCCCGGTTCCTTACACCGATCTAACACCGCAATACTTTTCACCGTTTCGGGTAAGGCCGCCAATAGGCGATCGCCGGCAAAGGGACGGTAGAGACGCACCTTTAACACCCCCACCTTTTCCCCTTGGGCGTTTAGATATTCCACCGTTTCCTGGGCCGTTTCACACCCCGATCCCATCAGGACCACCACCCGTTCCGCTTGGCGATCGCCCACATACTCATAGGAATGATAATGGCGTCCTGTTAATTCCCCAAATTCTGCCATTACCCGTTCCAGGACAACCGGATACTGTTCATAAAAGGGATTGACCGATTCCCGTGCCTGAAAATACACATCAGGGTTCTGGGCCGTGCCCCGCAACACCGGGCGATCGGGGGTCAAGGCCCGTTGACGGTGGGCCAAAACATGCTCATCCTGAATTAATGCCCGCAGGGTTTCATCGGCCAGCAATTCCACCTTTTGCACTTCATGGGAGGTGCGGAAGCCATCAAAAAAATGTAGTCCGGGCACCCGCGTTTCGTAGCTAGCGGCGGTGGCAATTAACGCCAGATCATGGGCTTCTTGCACCGAATTGGAACTGAGGAGAGCAAAGCCTGTATTCCGCGCCGCCATCACATCACTGTGATCCCCAAAAATTGATAGGCCTTGGGCTGCCAAAGACCGCGCTGCCACATGGATCACCGCCGCCGTTAGTTCCCCCGCAATTTTGTGCATATTGGGCAACATCAACAACAAGCCCTGGGAGGCCGTAAAAGTGGTAGTCAGGGAACCCGATTGCAACGCCCCGTGTATAGCCCCCGCTGCGCCCCCTTCGCTCTGCATTTCCACCACCGAAGGCACAGTCCCCCAGAGATTTGGCCGATGTTCAGATGCCCAAGCGTCGGCCCATTCGCCCATGGGAGAGGAGGGCGTAATCGGGTAAATGGCAATGACTTCACTTAGCTGGTACGCGACACGGGCAACGGCTTCATTACCATCTAGGGTGGCGTAGGTTGGCAAACTCATAAATTAATCGTCCTCAAAGGAGTGGTCGGCAATAGGGGAAACGTGAGCGATAATATTGGCAAATAAAATTACGAACTTGAAGATTTTTTGGCGAAAGAGTCGTTAATGTTTACTTAATCGTTACCACTCAAATTAGCTCAAGAAAGTTAAGAAACCT
>JBJOGT010000392.1:0-5455 GCA_046048115.1 Cyanobacteriota bacterium
AAGCCATGGAAAATCAGCTACGGGAAAACGAGCAAAAGTATTATCATCTACTTGAAAATATTAATAGTGGTGTTGTCGTTCACGATGCCGAAGCAAGCATTGTTTACGCAAATTCGATCGCCAAGCAATTTTTAGGCTTATCGGATATAGAACATCAAGCAATTGAAAATGATCGGTGGCAGCTTTTCTATGGAAATGGTGAAGTGATTGCCCCGTCTGATTTTCCCGTCCATCAAGTTTTAGCCCGTCAAGTTCCTTTGACCAACTTTGAAATGGGCATTTATCGTCAGGATTTAAAGCTCATTTTGTGGTCTTTAGTCAATGCTTATCCTGAATTTGATGAACAGCACCAACTACAACGGGTAATTGTAACTTTTTCAGAAATTACAGAACGCAAACAAGCAGAAATCAAATTGAAAACCATCAATGAAAATTTGGAATTTTTAATTGAAGAGCGAACTCAGGTTTTAGAAGCTACCAATGAACAACTCTTGCAAGAAATTGCCGAGAGGGAAAAGGTCAGCCAAGTGCTAGCCCATCAAGAAGCCCGATATCGAGCATTAGTACGAAATGCCAGTGATGCCATTATTGTCACAACAACAGACTTAAAAATTCTAGAAGTTAATCACCGCACCATCGCCTTGAGTGGTTATTCTGAAGCGGAACTTATTGATCAGTTTTTAATCAATCTAGGTCTATTTGCCGAACAGTTCAATCGTCAACAAAAAGCTTTTTGGCGCACATTAAAAAGTAAAAAAATTGCTCAATTATCCGATGTCAAACTTCGTAAAAATACAGGAGAGCTAATCTCCGTTGACATATCTGCCAGTGTGATTACCTATGAAGATGATGCCATTATCAAATTCATTGTCCATGATATTACCCTACAAAAAAACATTCAAACCCAGCTAGAGCAAGAAAACCATTTTCGTCAACAAATTCTAGATAATATGGTGGAAGGTCTATGTATTTACCATGAAATTCCTAACTTTCCGTTTGTTCATTTTACGGTTTGGAATCCGATGATGGAAAAAATTACGGGCTATAGCCAAGGGGAAATTAATCAACTGGGTTGGTATCAACAACTCTACCCTGATCCAGGCTACCAAAAAAAGGCGATCGCCAGAATAAAAGCCATGGGAAAAGGAAATAATATCATGGTGGAAGAATGGCAGATTACCCGCAAAGACGGTAACGTGAGAACCATTCAAATATCAACGACTTTACTTAAAAACTCCCAGAACAAGACTAATATTTTAGCCCTCATTCAAGATATTACTCCCCAAAAAGAGCAAATAAAAATCATTGAAGAAAATGAATTAACTTTCCGATCTATCGTGGAAAATTTACCGATTTTCTTTGGCATGAGAGACCCCGATTATCGCCAATGGTACTACATCAATCCCTATTTTAAAATCCTAACGGGCTATGAGTCTCAAATCTTGTATGATGACCCCTTGCTATGGCGGCAGCTTTTCCATCCCGAGGATTTAGCCGCCTTTTTACAACGACTTGAAACTGGGTTTCCCTACGGTGAACAACTAGATTTTCGGATGTATAAAAAAGATGGCACAGAAATTTGGTTGCGGGTGCTAGACTTTCTCATTGATGAACAGTATGCCGACGCCAGGGTTGTCTCCTTTGCCCAGGACATTACTGAAATTAAACGGGCAGAAGTAGAAATCTATAAAGCGCTTAGTAAGGAACGGGAACTTAACCAAATTAAAACTCAATTTGTGGATATTGTCTCCCACGAATTTAGGACACCGTTAACCTCGATTCTGGGTTTTAGTGAACTTTTAATGCGACATTTTGAACGACTCTCTTCAGAAAAAAAACTCCACTACATCACCAATATTCAAAACGCCAGCCAGCGCTTGAGTCAATTAATTGATGATGTATTATGCATTAGTCGTTATGATGCTAATAAACTCGAAATTTCCTTGGGAATTACCAATATTGAATTCCTAGGCAATGAAATTATGGAGGCGTTTCGTTGTGGATTAGGTAAACAACATACCTTACAATTTAATTATCAGTTGCCCCCAGGAATTAAGTGTTTGCTAGATGTGAATTTATTACGCCATGTTTTAGATAATCTACTCAGTAATGCTATCAAATATTCTCCAATTGAGAGTACCGTCATCTTGGCAATTAGTCAGGTCGATGATCAATTGTTATTTGAAGTAAGTGATCAAGGAATTGGGATTCCTGAAGCCGATCAAGATGGACTGTTTGAAGCCTTTCACCGTGCTAGTAATGTGGGGGATGTGCCAGGAACAGGGCTGGGTTTAAGTATTGTTAAGCGCTATGTAAACTTCCAGGGAGGCCGGGTGGACTTTGTTTCAGTGCCCAACCAAGGCACAACATTTTTTGTTCACTTACCAATGATTTTGAGTTAGTTTAATGGGGTGTTTGGAGATTGATTAGTCACTTACCGATGAGCTAATTCTCTTTAACACCGCCTCTAAGACATGATAATTTTTTATTCTTTTTTTCCCCATGTCCATTGTGCGTTTACTGTTGATTAGCCATAGCCCCCAACTGGCCAGTCAGTTAAGATTGCTATTGTGTCAGCTAAGGACGGCTACCTATGAGTTGGATAGGCGATCGCCGTTGGATTGGCAACAGGAAAAGAAAAAATGGTCAGCGGACTATGATCTGTGTTTGGTGGATGGAGAAAGCTTGCCCAACTTACCCCCTGATCCAGATTTGTTGGCATTATTAAATCAGTGGCAGCGGGATTTGAACGAAATGCCTTTTATTCTGATTACCAATAATCGGGACTGGGGACAATGGGCGGTGGAAGCCAAGATTGATGATTACTGGTTGTTATCGGCTCTGACAGTGGATATGACGGAACGATCATTGCGACTATTAACCCGTTGGGGGCAAACCGTGCCTCGCCAAGGATTACCGCTGACCTTAGGGGGACTCAAAACCAGTTCAGCATATTATCGCTCCCTCGTGGAACACCATCCCTATGCCCTGCTGGGCCTTGATAAATGTGCCCGACTCATTGTAGCCAATCTTGCTGCCCGTCAACTATTGAACTTAGGAGAAGATTACCTCGGTCAAGCGTTAGCGGATATCGATGAAGGGCAATTAGCGGATAAATGGATCAGAGACCATGATTGGATTTTACGCACGGGTAAATCTTTGGAACAGATTGAAAATTTCTCTGATCCCGCTAACCAACGGCTGATGGTATTTTCCACCGTCAAACGACCCTTATTTTCCCCTAGTGGCCAAATTTTAGGCATTCAGATTTTGTTATGGGAAGTAACCAAAGAGCAACAATTCCAAGACCGACTCAATTTATTGCAAACCCTCTTATTGGAAATTGATCAACAGAGTGATTTCACCACCGCCTTAACAATTATTTTGCAACGTATTTGTAACACGACGGGTTGGCAATATGGGGAAGTGTGGCTACCCCAATTGGATGATGATTACCCTTCCAGCGTCCTGAAGATTAGCAAAGCTTGGTATTGTAATGCACCAGAGTTAGTACGCTACTACGAGGAAAGTAAAAATTTTATCTTCTTGCCGGGGGAAGGATTACCTGGAAGGGTGTGGGTCAGTGGGCAACCGGAATGGATCGAAGATGTTACCCAAGCAGATGCGATTCATTATTTTATGCGCCGGGAGTTAGCCAAAACCTTGGAGTTGAAAGGCGCGTTAGGGGTTCCCATCCAGATGAATGGCAAGGTTATTGCAGTAATGGTCTTTTTTACCCGCTATTTTTGGGTGGATGATCCCAGTTTAATTGATATGGTGACGGCGATCGCCGAACAGTTGGGTTTAGTGTTAGCCCGCAAACAAAACGAAGAACGCCAAGCAGAACAACTCCAGCTAATCATTAATGCATTGCCCGTGTGTATTGCCTATCTCAATCCCAAGTTGCGTTATCAATTTGTCAATCAAACCTATGAAGCCTGGTTTCATAAATCTCCCCAAGAGATTGTGGGCCAATCCATTGAATTTGTTCTAGGAAGTGATTTATTTCAAGAGGTTTTGCCAACCTTACATCAAGCCTGTCAGGGAAATGTGACTAGCTATCAAATTATTATTAATCCCCCTGGCTGTAAGCAACGCACCATTACAACCACCTTTATCCCCGATCTAGATACCCAGGGACAGTTACAAGGCGTTTTCCTGATGGCGATCGAGGTCGGAGTAGACGGAACACCACAACTGAGCTTTTAATTAGGGCTTGCTGAAAAAGTCGCTCATGAAATTATGATGCTAAGCTCAGAGGGGGAAAATGGGTAGGACGAAAGCTAAAACCCTTTCAGCGCAGGCTGTACGGTCTTAAGTTGATATTCGTAAGTGATTATGGTCAATTCCGAATAATCGTTTTGCATCCTTCGGATATTTGTTGATATAAGTCAATGTAAAATTTTCCATAAACCCATCAGTGGTCAACATACGATGGATCGTTCAGTGTTTTCAGTCTATATCATGTCTTGGGGCTTGAAAGACCCACATGTTATTTCCAATCTTAGGGATTTTTCCTTTGCAAGTTTTAGGATTACTTAGCCCTCCGTGCCCAAGATATTATTGTCTTTCATAAACCGGCGGAACATCAACACCACTAATTCCTGAGTAGTGCCCTAAAACCCAACGCGGGGGAACGGAAGGAGTTTGCTAAAATTGAAAGCTGTTTGATTTCACCTGCGTATCCTAACGTCCCCAAATAACGCCATGCTCAGAGCCGGAATTGTTGGTCTGCCTAATGTCGGAAAATCCACCCTGTTTAATGCCCTTGTGGCCAATGCTAAAGCGGAAGCAGCCAACTTTCCTTTTTGTACGATTGAACCAAATGTGGGGGTGGTTTCGGTGCCCGATCGCCGTTTAGACGAGTTAGCAAAAATCTCCCAATCCGCCAAAATTCTGCCAACGCGCATGGAATTCGTCGATATTGCGGGGTTAGTGGCCGGGGCAAGCAAGGGTGAAGGTCTAGGCAATCAATTTTTAGCCAATATCCGGGAAGTGGACGCCATTGTCCATGTGGTGCGTTGCTTTGACGACGATGACATTATCCATGTGTCAGGGTCAGTTGATCCGGTGCGGGATGTGGAAGTGATCGACTTAGAATTAGTGTTGTCTGACTTAGCCCAGGTAGAAAAACGCCTAGAACGCAGTCGCAAACAGGCCCGGGGCAATAAAGAGTTGCTCGAAGAAGTCGCCGTATTGGAACGTCTTCTTGAATCCTTAAATGAAGGCATTCCCGCCCGCCGCCTCGGTTTGACCCCTGAAGAACAGGACTTAATCAAATCCCTAGGGTTATTGACCTTAAAACCCATTATTTACGCCACCAACGTCACCGAAGATGATCTGGCCACGGGCAATGAATGGGTCGAACAAGTGAAGGCGATCGCCGTTAAGGACGAAGCTAAAGTCGTGGTCATTTCGGCCCAAGTGGAATCAGAATTGGTAGAACTGTCAGAGG